>JAHRXD010000284.1 GCA_019104825.1 Comamonas sp. | reverse complement strand
GCAGCTGGGCGTGCGGCACGCCGTATTTGGCCTCCAGCGGGTTGCCGATGATGCTGTTGCCGCTGCGCTCGGCCCCGGGGTTGTAGCGGAAGCACACCAGTTCGGGCATCTGCGGCACCTTGGCGACCAGGCTGATGTCGTCCAGGTTCAGGATGCAGCCGCCGTCCTGCGCGGCCACGGCAAATTCTTCGGGCGAGGTGTTGTTGGAGGTGAACATGATCTCCTCGCCGCGTGCGCCGGCCTGGCGGGCCAGCACCAGCTCGGCGATGGAGCTGCAATCGAAGCCGCAGCCCAGCTCGCGCAGCAGCGCCAGGATGCGCGGGTTGGGCAGCGCCTTGACGGCGTAGTACTCCTTGAATCCGGCCACCCCGGCAAAGGCGGCGTGCAGGCCGGTCACGGTGGCGCGGATGCCCGTTTCGTCGTACAGGTGAAACGGCGTGCCGAAGTGTTCGGCAATCGCCGGCAGTTGCGGGTACAGGCGCTGGCGCAAGTCGTTGGCAATGGGCATGGTGGACTTTCTTTCTGCTTTCTTTATTGAAGCGCCGCGCGGATGCGCTGCAAGGCGTTGGCGACGTTTTCGGCGCTGTTGAAGGCGCTGATGCGCACATGCTGCTGGCCGCAGCGGCCAAAGCCCACGCCGGGCGTGCAGACCACGCCGGCCTGGTTCAGCAGCAGGTCGAAGAACTCCCAGGCGTCGCGCCGGGTGTCGATCCAGACGTAGGGCGCGTTCTCGCCCCCGGTGCAGGCAAAGCCCATGCTTTCAAAGGCGCTGCGAATGGTGCGGGCGTTGGCCAGGTAATCGTCGATCAGCGCCCGCACCTGCTGCTGCCCCTCGGTGCTGTAGACCGCTTCGGCAGCGCGTTGCACGGGGTAGGAGACGCCGTTGAACTTGGTCGTGTGCCGCCGCATCCACAGCGGGTGCAGGGGCACGCGCTGGCCGTCGGCATCCCAGGCCATGCACTCCTTGGGCACGACGGTGTAGGCGCAGCGCAGGCCGGTGAAGCCCGCCGTTTTGGAAAAGCTGCGGAACTCGATCGCCACCTCGCGGGCGCCGGGGATTTCGTAGATGGAGTGCGGCAGATCGGGGTCGCGGATGAAGGCTTCATATGCCGCATCGAACAAAATCAGCGCCCGGTTCTGGCGGGCGTAATCCACCCAGGCGGCCAGTTGTTCGCGCGTGGCGGTGGCACCGGTGGGGTTGTTGGGGAAGCACAGGTAGATCAGGTCGACCGGTTCGCTGGGCAGGGCGGGCACGTAGCCGTTGGCGGCGGTGCTGTCCAGGTAGACGAAGCCGGGGTAGCGCCCGTCCGCTGCCGCTGCCGTGCGCCCGGCCATGACGTTGGTGTCCACATACACCGGGTACACCGGGTCGGGGATGGCCACGCGCACGTCGGCGGCAAAAATCTCCTGGATGTTGCCGGTGTCGGACTTGGCCCCGTCGCTGACGAAGACTTCATCGGCATCCACCTCGGCCCCGCGTGCGCGGAAATCGTGGGCGGCAATCGCCTCGCGCAGAAAGTCGTAGCCCTGCTCCGGCCCGTAGCCGCGAAAGCTGGCGGCATTCGCCATCTCGTCGGTGGCGTGGTGCAGGGCGGCGATGCAGGCCGCAGGCAGCGGCTGGGTCACGTCGCCAATGCCCAGGCGGATCAGGTGCTTGTCCGGGTGCTGCTGCTGGAAGGTGCTGACGCGCTTGGCGATGTCGGCAAACAGGTAGTTGGCTTGCAGCTTCTGGTAGTGGGGGTTGATGCGAATCATGGGGTGGTTCCGTTCTTGTTGGAATAAAACAGTAGCTTTTTTCGCTTGAAATGATTGGTTTTCAGATATGAATAATGCTGAAATTCAATGATCAAGCGCGGAAGGAGCTACTGAATTTGATAGTTTGCGCCATCACCGGGGTAACTGGCTGCTGCCCATCAAAAAGGCATCCACGGCACGGGCGGCCTGCCGCCCTTCGCGGATGGCCCAGACGATGAGCGACTGGCCCCGGCGCATGTCGCCCGCCGCAAACACGCGGGGCACACTGGTGGCGTAGCCGCCCACCACACCGGTGCCCGCCTGGGCGTTGCCGCGTGCGTCGGTGGCCACGCCCAACTGCGCCAGCAGCTCGGGCCGGGGGCCGGTAAAGCCCATGGCCAGCAGCACCAGGTCGGCAGGCCAATGCTGCTCGGTGCCGGCCACCTCGGTCAGCCGCCCGTCCTGCATCTGCACGCGCACGGTGGTCAGGCCGGTGACGCGCCCTGCTTCGCCCACAAACGCCTTGGTGGCAATGGCAAATTCGCGCTCGCAACCCTCCTGGTGGCTGGACGAGGTGCGCAGCTTGATCGGCCAATACGGCCACGTCAGCGCCTTGTTTTCCTGCTCTGGCGGCATGGGCAGCAGCTCGAACTGCACCACGCTGGCCGCGCCCTGGCGGTTGGCGGTGCCGACGCAATCCGAACCCGTATCGCCGCCGCCGATGACGATGACGTGCTGGCCCCTGGCGTCGATCTGCGCGGGCGGCGGTGCGCCCGCATTGGCGCGGTTTTGCTGCGGCAGGTACTCCATCGCGAAATGCACGCCGGCCAGATCGCGCCCCGGCACGGGCAGGTCACGCGAGGCTTCGGCGCCGCCAGCCAGTAGCAGGGCGTCGAACGCGCCGTGCAGTTCCTCGGGCGTGACCACGGTGACGCCTTCCGGGGCCTCCTGTGGCGCACCGACCAGGGTGCTGGTGCGGAACACCACGCCTTCGGCGGCCAGTTGGGTGATGCGCCGGTCGATGTGCGTTTTTTCCAGCTTGAAGTCGGGGATGCCGAAGCGCAGCAGGCCGCCGGGGCGCTCGTTTTTCTCGAACACCGTCACCGCATGGCCGGCGCGGGCCAGTTGCTGCGCCGCCGCCAGCCCGGCCGGGCCGGAGCCGATGACGGCCACGCGCTTGCCGCTGGCTTGTGCCGCCGGTTGCGGCAGCACCCAACCTTCGTCCCACGCCCGGTCGATGATGGCGTGTTCGATGGACTTGATGCCCACCGGCTGGGTGTTGATGTTCAGCGTGCAGGCGGCCTCGCACGGTGCGGGGCAGATGCGGCCCGTGAACTCGGGGAAGTTGTTGGTGGCGTGCAGCACGGTGCTGGCGCGTTGCCAGTC
>JAHRXD010000251.1 GCA_019104825.1 Comamonas sp. | reverse complement strand
TCTTTGGCCGGGCTGCCGGCCATGAGCCTGCCGGTCGGCTTGGGTGCCCACCAGATGCCGGTGGGCCTGCAGCTGATTGGCAACTACTTGCAAGAGGGCCGTTTGCTGAATGTGGCGCACCGCTTCCAGCAGGTCACCGATTTTCACCAGGCCGAGCCCAAGAGTATTTAATTTATAGCTGTTGCCGCTTTTTAATCGCTATTTTTAGAATGAAATGTCTTGAAAGTATTGAAAAACAAGCGCCAGCAGCTCCTTTAAAGATTGCATACCATGACTGCCCCCTTGATCAACGGTTACGAAGTCGTCATCGGCTTTGAAACCCACGCCCAACTGGCCACGGCCAGCAAAATCTTCAGCCGCACCAGCACCGCTTTTGGTGCCGAGCCCAACACCCAGGCCAGCGCCGTCTGCCTGGCCCTGCCCGGCACCCTGCCGGTGATGAACAAGAAGGCGGTGGAATGCGCCATCCAACTCGGGCTGGCGCTGGGTTCGCACATCGCGCCGCGCAGCATCTTTGCCCGCAAGAATTACTTCTACCCCGACCTGCCCAAGGGCTACCAGATCAGCCAGTTCGAGATTCCCGTGGTGCAGGGCGGCGAGGTCAGCTTCTACCTGGGCGACGAGAAGAAAACCGTGCGCCTGGTACGTGCCCACCTGGAAGAAGATGCGGGCAAATCGGTGCATGACCTGTTCCCCGCCGAATCGGGCATCGACCTGAACCGCGCGGGCACGCCGCTGCTGGAGATCGTGACCGAGCCGGACATCCGCTCCAGCGCGGAGGCCGTGGCTTACGCCAAGGAGCTGCACAAGATCGTCACCTGGATCGGCATCTGCGACGGCAACATGCAGGAAGGGTCGTTCCGCTGCGACGCCAACGTCTCGGTGCGCAAGCCCGGTGCGCCGCTGGGCACGCGCCGCGAGATCAAGAACCTGAACTCGTTTCGCAACATGCAGCAGGCCATCGACTACGAAATCCGCTGGCAGATCGAACAGATCGAGGACGGCCACACCATCCAGCAGGCCACCGTGCTGTTCAACCCCGACACGGGCGAAACCCGCGCCATGCGCACCAAGGAAGATGCGGCGGATTACCGCTACTTCCCCGACCCCGACCTGCCGCCGCTGGTCATCGCCCCCGAATGGGTGGAACAGGTCAAGGCCGCCATGCCCGAGCTGCCGCGTGCCCAGGCCGAGCGCTTCGTGCAGCAATACGGCCTGCCCGAGTACGACGCCACCACGCTGACGCAATCGCAGGCCATGGCCGCCTACTTCGAAGACACGGCCCAAGCCTGCGGCCAGCCCAAGCTGGCCAGCAACTGGGTGATGGGCGAAATCTCGCGCCGCCTGAACGCCGAGGAAATCGGCATGGACGCGGTGAAGGTCGGCAGCGCCCAGCTGGGGCAGTTGATCGCCCGCATCCAGGACAACACCATCAGCAACAACGCCGCCAAACAGGTATTCGAGGCCCTGTGGGCCGGCGAAGGCCAGGACGTGGATGCCGTCATCGAGGCCAAAGGCCTGAAACAGATGAACGACACCGGCGCCCTGGAGGCCATCATCGACGCGGTGATCGCTGCCAACCCGGCCAACGTCGAGCAGTACCGCGCAGGCAAGGACAAGGCCTTCAACGCCCTGGTCGGCCAGGTGATGAAGGCCAGCAAGGGCAAGGCCAACCCGGGGCAGGTAAACACGCTGCTCAAGACGAAACTGGGCGGCTAGGCTTTCTTGCCCAGCCTCAATTCCGCCCTGGCCTGCACCCGATCGCAGGCCAGGGCGGCGGAGTTTTCATATGGATGCTGTCGCAGCACTCTATTTCGCCCTCATCGTTCCCATCTGCCTGTGGCTGCTGGCCCTGGTCGGCGTCGGGGTGTGGTGGGGCATGGGCCGCCCGGCCTATCTGCTGTGGTATTCCGCTGCGTCACTGTTCGGCGGCCTGGCGCTGTGCATCCAGACCCTGACACCGCCCCATGCCTTCAGTGCGTTTGCACCGTGGGTGGCGCCGATCTACATGCTGACCATCATTGGCCTGACCTGGGCCCTGTCCCTGCGTCTGAAGGTGGCCATGAGCGTCCGCTGGACGCTGGCGGTGGCTCTGCTGATCGAGTTGCTGGCGATCTATTTCTCCCGCGTGGACGAGAACCTCTCGGCCCGCCTGACCGTGATGGCCGTGGGCCTGACGGCCTTGCTGCTGCAACTGCTGCCCGGCCTGTGGCGATTGCGCTGGCAGGCATTGTCGTTCGTGGACAAGGGCTTGGTGTGTGGCTATGGCGCATATGCCGCCTTCGTCATCCTGCGTCCCGCTTTGCTGCTATGGAAACCTGAAAGCTTTGCCCAGCCATTTGCCCTGGGGGTGTCGCTGATCTGGCTGATCACGCTGTACGGCTCCCTGATCATGGGCATCGGTTTTACCGGCTTCTTCCTGGCCGCTGCCGGGCTGGATTCGGTGCAGCGCCTGCGCAATGAGCGCGACCAGGATCCGCTGACCGGCCTGCTCAACCGCCGCGCCCTGCTGGCCCCCTGGCCGGAGCTGGCCAACAACGGCGCAGTGGTGGTGCTGTGCGATCTTGATCATTTCAAGCACATCAACGACACCTGGGGCCACCCCGCAGGCGATGCCGTGCTGTACACCCTGGCCTCCCTGCTGACCGCCAACGTCCGCCCCACCGATCGGGTGGGCCGCTATGGCGGCGAGGAATTCGTGCTGGTTCTGCACGGCACCACGCTGGCGGCGGCACTGGCCCGGCTGGAATCCATCCGTGCCCAGGTGGCCAAGACCGTCTGGCCCGGCC
>JAHRXD010000226.1 GCA_019104825.1 Comamonas sp. | reverse complement strand
CACTCATTCAGCACCTGAAAGCTGCCGTACCACTTGGAGACGTTTTTCATTTCAATCATGGGAATTCCTTTTGCGTCTTTTGCGTCGGGGACTTTGAACAGGTTCTTAGCGGATGATGGCGATCTTCTGGTGGATGCGTTTGACGATCCACGACAGGCCATAGCACATCACGAAGTACAGCACGGCGGCGGCCAGATAGGCCTCGACCGGGCGGCCATAGTTCTTGCCCGCGACTTCAAAGCCCTTGAGCATGTCGTAAGCGCCGATGGCGTAGACCAGCGAGGTGTCCTGGAACAGGATGATGGTCTGCGTCAGCAGCACCGGCAGCATGTTGCGGAAGGCTTGCGGCAGCACCACCAGGCGCATGTTCTGCCCGTAGCTCATGCCCAGCGCCTGCCCGGCGAACACCTGCCCGCGCGGGATGGACTGGATGCCGGCTCGCATGATCTCGGAGAAGTACGCCGCCTCGAACGCGGTGAAGGTGATGATGGCGGAGATTTCCGCCCCGATCGGGCGGCCGATCAGCAGCGGCACCAGCAGGAAGAACCACAGGATCACCATCACCAGCGGGATGGAGCGCATCCCGTTGACGTAGATGGTGGCGGGCATGTCCAGCCACTTCTTGCCGGACAGGCGCATCATCGCCAGCAGAGTGCCGAAAAATACGCCGCCGACGGTGGCAATGACGGTCAGCATCAGGCTGAAGCCCAGCCCCTTGAGGACGAAGTTGGCGATCAGATCCCAACTGTAAAACGACCAATCCAGAGAAAAATTCATGCTTAGTGCCCCCCTGCTGCGCTGGGTGCGGACAGGCCGGGCACGCGCGAGCGCTTTTCAATCCAGGCCATGATGCGGTTGATGGCGAAGGCCGAGATGATGTACAGGCCGGTCACGGCCAGGTACATCTCGACCCCGCGCCCGGTTTCCTCCTGCGCCTGCATGGCGAACATGGTCAGCTCGGCCACCGAAACGGCGAAGGCCACGGAGGAGTTCTTGAAGATGTTCATCGTCTCGCTGGTCAGCGGCGGAATGATGATGCGCAGCGCATTGGGCAACAGCACGTAGCGGTACACCTGCCACGTGGTGAAGCCCATCGCCATTGCCGCGTGGCGCTGGCCCCGGGGCAGCGCCTGGATGCCCGAGCGCACCTGCTCGGCAATCCGTGCAGAGGTGAAGAAGCCCAGCGCCAGCACCACCAGGACGAAGCCGGAGACGGATTTGAGCGCCGGGAAAATCGCAGGGATCACGTGGTACCACAGGAAAATCTGCACCAGCAAAGGAATGTTGCGGAAAAACTCCACCCAGCCGTTGCCAAAGCGCACGGCCCATTTGCTATCTGGCAGGGTGCGCAGCACGCCTACCACCATGCCGCTGGCCAGGGCCAGCAGCAGCGCCAAAAGAGAGACGGATACCGTCCAGCCCCAGGCCGAGAGTATCCAGTCCAGATAGGTGATGTCCCCGTTCTTGCCAAAACAGCCGGCTACGGCGGTGCGGTCGAGGGTGTCTTCACAAAATACTTGCCAGTCCCATGCCATTGGGCACTCCTTCCATCCAACGGGTCACATCAACAAAAAACGCCCCGCCCGCAGCAGGGCAGGCAGGGGCGTGTGTCGAACGACCGGGCTTTACTTGTTGTAGTCTTCTTTGGGCTTGTTGTTCGGGTTGTTCCAGGCATCCTGGGTGGCAGCCGACAGGGCCAGGCCCACGGGCACGTTGGCGGGCGGGATGGGCTGGATGAACCACTTGTCCCACAGCTTGGCCAGGGTGCCGTCCTTGGCCTGGCGGGCGATGGAGTCATTGACCGCCTTCAGGAAGGCCGGGTCGTTCTTGCGCACCATGCAGGCGATGGGCTCGGTGGACAGGGGTTCGCCCACCAGGATGAAGTCCTTGGCGTTCTTGGATTTCGAGATGTTGCCGGCCAGGATGGAGCCGTCCATCACGAAGGCATCGGCGCGGCCCGTTTCCAGCAGCAGGAAGCTGTCGGCGTGGTCCTTGCCCAGGATGTTCTTGAAGTCGATGTTGCTGCCGCGCTTGCTTTGGCGCAGCAGTTGCACCGAGGTGGTGCCGGTGGTGGTGGCCACGGTCTTGCCGTTCAGGTCTTCCACGTCCTTGATACCGGAATCCTTGCGCACGGCGATGCGCACCTGCTCCACATAGGTGGTGTTGGCGAAGTCCACTTCCTTCTGGCGGTTCAGGTCGTTGGTGGTGGAGCCGCACTCCAGGTCCACGGTGCCGTTGGTCACCAGGGGAATGCGGTTTTGCGAGGTCACGGGCTGGTACTTGATGTTCAGGCTGGACAGACCCAGGTTCTTTTGCAGGTCGCGGGAAATGTTCTCGGCCATTTCGGTGTGGAAGCCGACGAACTTGCCGTCGCCCAGGGTATAGCCCAGGGCGCCCAACGATTCACGCACGCCCAGGGTGATGGCACCGGAGGACTTCACCTTGGCCAGAGTGTCGCCCGCCTGGGCCATGGCGCTGGAGGCGGCCAAAGCGGTAACGGCCAGTGCTAGCAAATGTTTTTTCATAGAGGAGAGCTCCTTGCTGGTTGAACAGCGTAAGTCTGGGGGAAAGTCGTCTCGTAAACGAACAGGCGGCTCATCGTAAAGGACGCTGGCAAATAGGTAATTGGTTGTTTCCCCCGGAAAAACCCTTGGTTTTGCAATTTTTTTGCTTATCCTGCCAAGGGCAAGCCCGCAGCCTGCTCCTGCAGGAAGTGCCACAGGGCATGGACGGCCCGGCTTTCCTTGTTGTTGGGGTTGGGCTTTTCGCGGTAGGCCAGCAGGTTCATCGGCAGGGAAAACTGCGGCCCGTCGGCCAGCGCGGCGCTGACTAGATGGCCGCTTTGCAGATCGTCGCGCACGGCGCTGAAGGGCAGGAAGGCCACGCCCAGCCCCTCCAGCGCCATGGCCTTGAGGCCCTCGGCCATGTCGGTTTCGTAGGCCCGCTCCAGGTGGACGGGCACGCCCGCTTCCTTCAGGATGAGTTCGGTCAGCCGCCCCAGGTAGGCGCCCGGCCCGTAGGCCAGGAAAGGCAGGGGCCGCTCGCTGCTGCCGGGCAGGGGGAACAGCGGCTGCCCCAGGTTGTCCGGCTTGCAGTAGGGGGCGAGCAGCTCCTGGCCGAGATTGACCATTTCATAGCGCGAGGCGTCCAGCTCCAGCGGCTGCGAGCTGTGGTGGTAGACGATCAGCAGGTCGCAGCCGCCTTCGACCAGGCGCATCACCGCATCGTGGACGTTCAGCGCGATCAGCCTGCTTTTGAACGGCCCGAAGCTGGCCTGCACCTGCGCCACCCAGCGCGGGAAAAAGGTGAACGCCAGGGTGTGCGGCACGGCAAAGCCGACCATGCTGGCGTCCGAGCTGGCGTGCGCTCGTAGCATGGAGCGTGTGCTTTGCAGCGCTTGCAGAATCTCCAGCGCCTGGTCGTACATGGTCTTGCCCGCCGGTGTTAGGCGCGTGGGGTAGGAGCTGCGATCGACCAGATCGGCCCCGGCCCAGGCTTCCAGCGCCTGGATGCGGCGCGAGAAGGCCGGTTGTGTGACGTGGCGTAGCTGGGCGGAGCGGCTGAAGCTGCGCGTCTCGGCCAGGCTGACAAAATCTTCAAGCCATTTGGTTTCCATCGCGTGATTATGGCGCTGCCTTCGTGTTTGGCGGGCGCTGGCCTTGCGGTTTGCACGGGGCAAGTTCGCAATAATGCAGCGCAGCCTGCCGCCGCCCGGGCAGGCCCTGTTTTCTGGCTTTTGTGCCGCTTTCCGTGCCGTTATGACCGATCCCCAGCCTTCTTCCGATGCGCCTGCCCCCCTGTCCTCCGCCAAAGCCCTGGCGGTGGAGGATTGGCTAGTGGTCATCCTCATGGCCCTGTTGGCCCTGATCACCTTCGCCAATGTGCTGGTGCGCTACTTCACCGACGCATCCTTTGCCTGGACGGAGGAGATTTCCGTGTTCCTGATGATCGTGCTGGCCATGGTGGGCGGCAGCTCTGCCGTGGCCCGCGACCAGCACATCCGCATCGAGTTTTTCAGCGGCCAGGGCAGCGTGCAGCGCCGCCGCCGTCTGGCCCGCCTGGGGGCGCTGATGGTGGCGCTGCTGTTTACCGTGCTGGCCGTTTTGAGCGTGCGGCTGGTGTGGGACGACTGGCGTTACGAGGAAACCTCCCCCGGTATCGGCGTGCCGCAGTGGTGGTATTCGATCTGGCTGCCGGTGTGTTCGATCGCCATTGCGCTGCGGGCGCTGGGCCTGTTCGTCCGCCAGGGCCGCCCCGGCGCGTTTGCGCCGGAAATCGTCACCGATGCGGATGAGCAGGAGGCGCAGCCATGATCGTCACCCTGCTGTTCGTCGCCTTCCTGGCCATGATGTTTGCCGGGGTGCCCATTGGCGCCGCCCTGGGGCTGGCGGGCGCGGCCTGCATCGCCCTGGCCAATGGCGACAGCCAGTGGTTCGGCCTGCTGGCCGTGCCGCAGAATTTTTACGCCGGGCTGGGCAAGTACCCGCTGCTGGCGATTCCCATGTTCGTGCTGGTGGGGTCGATCTTCGACCGCTCCGGCGTGGCGGCGCGGCTGGTGAACTTTGCCGTCGCCATCGTCGGGCGTGGCCCCGGCATGTTGCCGCTGGTGGCGATTTGCGTGGCCATGTTCATGGGCGGCATCTCCGGCTCCGGCCCGGCCACCGCTGCTGCCGTGGGCGGGGTGATGATTGCCGCCATGCACCGCGCGGGCTACCCGGCGGGGTTCTCGGCCAGCGTGGTGGCCGGCGCGGCGGCCACGGACATTCTGATTCCGCCCTCGGTGGCCTTCATCGTCTATTCCGTGCTGGTGCCCGGCGCATCGGTGCCTGCGCTGTTTGCGGCCGGGATGTTCCCCGGCGTGCTGGCCGGGGTGGCGCTGATCGTGCCTGCCGTGTGGCTGGCCCGCCGCCACGGCATGGGCAAGCTCGAAGCCAGCCTGCCACGCCCGCCCTTCTGGCGCAGCCTGCGCGAGGCGGCCTGGGGGCTGGCTGCGCCGGTGCTGATCCTGGGCGGGATGCGCCTGGGCTGGTTCACGCCGACCGAGGCCGCCGTGGTCGCCGTGTTCTACGGCCTGTTCGTCGGCATGGTCGTGCATCGCACCATCGGCGTGCGTGATCTGTTTGACATCCTGCGCGAAGCGGGCGAGCTGTCGGCGGTCATTCTGATCGTGGTATCGCTGGCGGGCATCTTCGCTTTCTCCCTCTCCACCCTGGGGGTGATCGACCCGATCACCCAGGCCATCGTGAACTCGGGCCTGGGCGCCACCGGCATTTTGCTGCTGGTGCTGGTCATGCTGCTGGTGCTGGGCATGTTCCTGGACGGTATCTCCATCCTGCTGATTTTCGTGCCCCTGCTGTACCCGCTGATGGTGCATTACCAGTGGGACGTGGTGTGGTTCGGCGTGCTGCTGGTGCTGACGGTGGCCATCGGCCAGTTCACCCCGCCGATGGCGGTGAACCTGATGGTGGCCAGCAAGATCGCCCAGGTGCGTATGGAAGCCACCACCCGCTGGGTGCTGTGGCTGGTGCTGGCCATGACCGTGGCCATGCTGATCGTGTTGCAGTGGCCGCAGATTGCCCTGTGGCTGCCCGCGCGGCTGGGGTATTGACCCCGGCATTTTTTGACGACGATAAAAAGGAGACATCGTGATGACCCTGCGTTTGCGTACCCTGCTGACGGCCACCGCCGCTGCCGCCACCCTGCTGGCCGTGGGCCTGCCCGCTGCCCAGGCCCAGACGGCCAAATACAAGAGCGAATACCGCATGTCCCTGGTGCTGGGCACCGCCTTCCCCTGGGGGCAGGGCGGCCAGTTGTGGGCCGACAAGGTGCGCGAGCGCACCGACGGGCGCATCAACATCAAGCTCTACCCCGGCACCTCGCTGGTGCAGGGCGACCAGACGCGCGAGTTCAGCGCCATCCGCCAGGGCGTGATCGACATGGCCGTCGGCTCCACCATCAACTGGTCGCCGCAGGTCAAGGCGCTGAACCTGTTCTCGCTGCCTTTCCTGTTCCCCGACTACGCCGCCGTCGATGCCGTGGTGCAGGGCGACACCGGCAAGGAAATCTTCAAGGCGCTGGACAAGGCCGGCGTGCAGCCCCTGGCCTGGGGCGAGAACGGCTACCGCGAGATCAGCAACTCCAAGCACGCCATCGTCCAGCCCGGCGACTTGAAGGGGCTGAAGGTGCGCGTCGTCGGCTCGCCGCTGTTCCTGGACACCTTCACCGCCCTGGGCGCCAACCCCACGCAGATGAGTTGGGCCGATGCCCAGCCCGCCATGGCCAGCAAGGCCGTGGACGGCCAGGAAAACCCCCTGGCGGTGTATCAGGCGGCCAAGCTGCAATCCGTCGGCCAGAACCACATCACCCTGTGGGGCTACATGAACGACCCGCTGATCTTTGTCGTGAACAAGGAAGTGTGGGCCAGCTGGACGCCCGAAGACCGCGAAATCGTGCGCCAGGCTGCCATTGACGCCGGCAAGGAAGAAATTGCCATCGCCCGCAAAGGGCTGGTCGAAGAAGGCAAGCCCCTGGTCAAGGAGCTGCAAGCCCTGGGCGTGACCGTCACCGACCTGGACGCCGCGCAGCGCAAGGCTTTTGCCGATGCCACCAAGAGCGTCTACACCAAGTGGAAACCGCAGATCGGCACCAATCTGGTCGAGATGGCCGAAAAGGCCATCGCTGCCCGCAAGCAGTAAAAAAAAGAGCTTCTAGCGTTTGAAAACAAAGGGTTTCGGATAGATAAATATCCGAAACCCTTTGTTTATTTGCGGAAGGTGCTTTGATTACGATAGCTTTAGCTGCTCGTCCTCGCGCCAGCCCTCGCGGGGCGCAGCCGCCACCGCATCGCCCACCTTGAACACCGACACCACCTGCGCCAGCCGCTGCGCCTGTTCGTTCATGGCCGAGGCGGCGGCGCTGGACTCCTCCACCAGCGCGGCGTTCTGCTGCGTCATCTGGTCCAGGCTGGTCACGGCCTGATTCACCTGGGCGATGCCGTCGCGCTGCTCGGTGGCCGAGGCGGTGATCTCCTCCATCAAATCCGTCACCCGCCGCACGCTGGCAACGATCTCCTGCATCTGCTCGCCCGCCAGCGCCACCTGGGTGGTGTTGGCATCCACTGTCTCCACGCTGTTGGTGATGAGTTGCTTGATCTCCTTGGCCGCCTCGGCGCTGCGTCCGGCCAGGTTGCGTACCTCGCTGGCTACCACGGCAAAACCCCGGCCCTGTTCCCCGGCACGGGCCGCTTCCACGGCGGCATTCAGCGCCAGGATGTTGGTCTGGAAGGCGATGCCGTCGATCACGCCGATGATGTCGCCGATCTTGCGGCTGGCCGTGTTGATCTGCGCCATGCCCTGCACCACCTGCTGCATCACGCCGTCGCCGCGCTCGGCTGCCTGCGTTGCCGTGGCCGCCAGTTGGTTGGCCTGCCGGGCGGTGTCTGCCGACTGGGTGACGGTGGCGGTCAGTTCCTCCATGCTGGCAGCGGTTTCTTCCAGATTGCTGGCGGTCTGCTCGGTGCGGCTGGACAAATCCAGGTTGCCCGTGGCCACTTGCCCGGCGGCGGCAGAGACGGCCTCCACCCCGCTGCGCACCTCGCCCACCACGCCGCGCAGTCTGGCGGCCATTGCATCCAGGCTGCGCAGAAGCTGGCCTAGCTCGTCGCGGCGGTCATCGTGCGCCTGTACGGAAAGATCGCCGCCCGCCACGGTGTCGGCCAACTGCACGGCACGTTCCAGCGGCACCGTGATCTGGCGCACCACCAGGTAGGAAATCAGCAGCCCCAGCGCGATGGTCGCCCCGGCGGCCAGGGCGCTGTACACGATGGCGTCGGCAAAGTCGGCACGCCCCTGGTCAATCAAAGTGCCGCCAATGCGGCTTTGCGTTTCGGCCAATTCAGTCAGTGCCTGATTCCACTGCTGCATGGTGGGCTGTAATTCCTGCTCCCAGGTATGCCGTGCCTGAGCATGTTCGCCGCGCTTGCGCAGATCAAGCACTTTTTCCTTGATTTGGTCCACCTGGGTGCGCAGGCCACGCACTTTTATGACGATGGCCTTAATGTCTTCCCGAAAGGTTGCTTCCAGAAACTTGTTCGATAGGGTGAGTATCTGCCCCATGTAGTCCTGTTGCTTGAGCAATTGGACGTCAATGGTGTCCAGATCCTCCGACGTGCTGGCAGTCTTCACACTGTCCAGCCACAGTTGGGACAACCCACGCCAGCGCTCCACCTCCACCTTTCGGTCATCGACGTATTGGGTCTGTGCCCCCAGTGCCAGGCTGACGCGATTCAGGTGGTAAATGGCTATTGCGCCCGTACACGTCAGAAGCACCATCACCAGGCTCAGCGAAAGCCATATCTTTTTGCCGATGGAGATATTTTTTAGCTGCATGGCGAAGGATGCTCCTTGAAATAATTTTCATAATTTAAGTAAATATATTTACACAAAAGAAAAATGAAAGCAATTCACGTAAAAGCGTAGGGATGACTGGCACGAACGCCGTGCAGCCAGCATCTGCGGTGGTCTGCGGCGTTGCGTGGATGGTGGGTTTGCCCGCGCGGGGCGTGGATTTCGTTCAGCAGATCGTGAAAGCCTGCTGCGAGCATCTGAATGAATGCGCCGTCCGGGGCAGAATGAGATCGTTCAGGCCGCGCCAGTGTTGCGCCGTAACAACCATTGGAAGCTGCCCATGACCAGCACCAGTGCGCCGTAGGTGGTCAGTTTGCCGTCGCTGCCCGTCAACGCCAGGCCCGCGCCCAGCACGATGCTGCCCAGCACGAAGTTCAGGCCGATGCCCGTCCACAGCGGCAGGCGGCGGGGGATGCGCAGCGCCCAGGCACCCAGCCCCAGGGTCACGGCCAGGAAGGCGGCGGGGGCCAGGAAGTTGATCAAGTGCCAGAAAAATACATTTGCGTCCATGTTTATCATGACCAAGATCAAGTCTTTGACCTCGGACTAACCCTTGGCTGGTGAGTGATTTTATAATCGGCGCCTATGGCAGTTTGGGCATTAGGTATCAACCACAACACGGCGCCGCTGGATTTGCGGGGCCGTTTTGCATTTGCGCTCGATCAGATCGCGCCCACGCTGCTGGGCCTGCGCAGCGCCCTGACCAGCGCCACGCGCCACCCGGAGGTGGAGACGGCCATCCTCTCCACCTGCAACCGCACCGAAATCTATTGTGCCGCGCACACGGCGGCGCTGGACCACACCCTGGGCTGGCTGGCCCAGTCCGGCGGCGTTAGCGCCGAGACGCTGCGCTCGCACTCGTATCTGCTGGAAGACGGTTCCGTGGCCCGCCACGCTTTCCGCGTGGCCTCGGGTCTGGATTCGATGGTGCTGGGCGAGGCGCAAATCCTCGGCCAGCTCAAGAACGCCGTGCGGGCCGCCGAAGATGCCGGGGCGCTGGGTTCCACCCTGCACCAGTTGTTCCAGCGCAGCTTTGCCGTGGCCAAGGAAGTGCGCAGCAGCACCGAAATCGGCGCCCACAGCATCAGCATGGCGGCGGCGGCGGTGCGGCTGGCCGCGCAGCTGTTCGAGGATTTGACGCAAATCCGCATCCTGTTCGTCGGCGCGGGCGAGATGATCGAACTGGTGTCCACCCACTTTGCCGCTCGCCATCCCAAGCAGATGACGATTGCCAACCGCACGGTCGAGCGCGGCGAGAAGCTGGCCGCGCAGTTCGGCGCCAGCACCATGCCGCTGGCCGACCTGCCCGAGCATCTGCACGAATACGACGCGGTGATCAGCTGCACCGCGTCCACCCTGCCCATCATCGGCCTGGGCGCGGTCGAGCGGGCGCTGAAGAAGCGCAAGCACCGCCCCATCTTCATGGTCGATCTGGCCGTGCCGCGCGACATCGAATCCGAGGTCAAAGACCTGCGCGACGTGTACCTCTACACCGTCGATGATCTGGCCAGCGTGGTGCGCACCGGCCAGGCCCAGCGCCAGGCGGCGGTGGAGCAGGCCGAGGTCATCATCGACCACGGCGTGCAAAGCTTTCTGCACTGGCTGGAGCAGCGCAACCCGCAGGGCGGGGCGGTGTCGCTCATCCAGCAGCTCAACCAGCAGACCGATGCGTGGCGTGCCCAGGAAATCGCCCGCGCCAAAAAGCTGCTGGCCAAGGGCGAGGACGTGGACACGGTGCTGGAAGCCCTCTCGCGCGGCCTGACGCAAAAGATGCTGCACGGCAGCATGACCGCCCTGCGCCAGGGCAGCGATGCCGAACGCGAACAGGCCGCCGCCACCGTGCAGCGCCTGTTCCTGCGCGGGCGCAACCACCAGCGTTAGCGCTGTTGCACTACTTTTACCGTAGCTGCTGCCGATGGTGTTTATTGATTTTCAAGACTAAATCATTCTGAAAACCTTGCATTGCAAGCGCTGGCAGCTATTCATTCAATAGTTTCAGGCCTTCATCATGCAAGATTTTCTGCGCAACCAGCTCGAACGCTACGCCCAGCGCCTGGAGGAGCTGAACTTCCTCCTCTCCCGCGAAGACATCATGGGCGACATGCAGCAGTACCGCCGCATCTCCCGCGAACATGCCGAGGTCACGCAGATCGCGGGCCGCTACGCCCGCTACCGCCAGTGCGAGGCCGACCGCTCCACCGCGCAGGAATTGCTGGCCGACCCCGACATGGCCGACATGGCGCAGGAAGAAATCGCCAGCGCCGAGCAGGAACTGGTGCAACTGGAGGACGAACTGCAACGCCTGCTGCTGCCCAAGGACCCGGATGACGAGCGCAATGCCTTCATCGAAATCCGCGCCGGCACCGGCGGCGACGAATCGGCCCTGTTCGCCGGCGACCTCACGCGCATGTACACCCGCTACGCCGCCAACCAGGGCTGGCGCGTGGAAATCATGAGCGCCAACGAAAGCGAAATCGGCGGCTACAAGGAAGTGGTGTTGCGCATCGAAGGCGAAAACGTCTATGGCCGTCTGCGCTTTGAATCCGGCGGCCACCGCGTGCAGCGTGTGCCGGCCACCGAAACCCAGGGCCGCATCCACACCAGCGCCTGCACCGTCGCCGTCATGCCCGAGCCGGACGAAACCCAGGCCATTACCCTGAACCCGGCCGACCTGCGCATCGACACTTTCCGCGCCAGCGGCGCGGGTGGCCAGCACATCAACAAGA
>JAHRXD010000192.1 GCA_019104825.1 Comamonas sp. | reverse complement strand
GCGGCATGATGCTTGACCCGGTGGTGAAGCGGTCGGCAATCTTGATAAAGCCAAAGTTCTGGCTCATCCACACGATCAGCTCTTCGGACAGGCGCGAGACATGCACCATCACCAGGCTGGCGGCGGCAGAAAACTCGATGGCGAAGTCGCGGTCGGAGACGCCGTCCAGGCTGTTCTGGCAGACGCCTTCCATGCCCAGCGTGCGGGCCACGCGCTCGCGGTCCAGCGGGTAGGTGGTGCCGGCCAGGGCGGCGCTGCCCAGGGGCAGCACGTTCACGCGCTTGCGCACGTCCAGCATCCGCTGGGCATCGCGTTCGAACATTTCCACATAGGCCAGCAGGTGGTGGGCAAAGCTGACGGGTTGGGCCACCTGCAGGTGGGTGAAGCCGGGCAGGATGACTTCGACGTTGTTCTCGGCCACTTCCACCAGCGACAGTTGCAGCGCTTGCAGCAGTTCGACAATGAGGTCGATCTCGCCGCGCAGCCACAGGCGCACGTCGGTGGCTACCTGGTCGTTGCGGCTGCGGCCCGTGTGCAGGCGCTTGCCTGCGTCGCCGACCAGGGCCGTCAGGCGGGCCTCGATGTTCAGGTGTACGTCCTCCAGGTCGAGCTGCCAGTCGAACTGGCCCGCTTCGATTTCCTGGGTGATCTGCGCCATGCCGTTCTGGATGGCGGCATAGTCTGCGGGGGCGATGATGGCCTGCGCGGCCAGCATTTCGGCGTGCGCCAGGCTGCCCGCGATGTCGGCCTGCCACAGGCGCTTGTCGAAAAACACGCTGGAGGTGTAGCGCTTGACCAGATCGCTCATGGGTTCGGAAAACAATGCCGACCAGGCCTGGGCCTTGGTGGCCAGCTGGTTGGAAGAGGGTTGGGAGCGCGTCAGGTCGGACATGGGGCAATAATTTCCAAAAAAGAGAGAACACACGGCACCCGCCATCCAGATGCTATGCAAAAGAATGAAATTCTACCCAGCCCACCCCCGGCCGCTGCCCGCTGGATTTTTGACACCTGCCAGCTCGGCGTGGTGCTGCGGGCCGTGCTGGCGGTGCAACTGGTGCTGGTGCTGGCGGCGGCCTACACCAGCACCAGCCTGACCCAATGGCTTACGCAGGCGGCCTGGCTGACCAGCGGCGGCCTGTGCGGCAGCCTGGCCTGGCTGCTGCTGACTTGCGCGGCCAAACGCTGGCTGCAACGGCTGGCGACGCCGCTGCAATACGCCATCGGCATGGGGCTGGGCGCCCTGGCGGGGGGCTACGCCAGCGCGATTCTGCATTTCACCGACGACCTGTCCTGGGCGCATTGGGCGGCCAATCTGGCGACCGGCAGCCTGCTGGCCGCAGGGGTCATGGGCTGGTTGCTGCTGCGCAGCCATGCCCGCACCCCGGCGGCAACCACGGCGCAATTGGCGCTGCTGCAGGCGCGTATCCGGCCCCACTTCTTGTTCAATGCCCTGAACAGCGCCATTGCCCTGGTGCGTGCCAACCCCGGGCAGGCCGAGCAATTGCTGCAGGATTTGAGCGACCTGTTCCGCGCCACCTTGCAGGAGCCGCGCAGCACCATCGCCCTGGCCGACGAGGTGGAGTTGGCCCGGCGCTACCTGGACATTGAACAGTTGCGCTTCGGCCCCCGGATGCAGGTGCGCTGGGACATCGACCCCGCCGTGCTGCACGTGGCCGTGCCGCCGCTGCTGCTTCAGCCGCTGGTGGAAAACGCCGTCAAGCACGGCGTGGAACCGGCCGAACAGGGGGCGCAAATCCGCATCAGCCTGCGCCGCCACCGCCAGTCCCATGCGCTGCTGACCGTGACCAACACCCTGGCCGGGCACAGCGCCCCCGGTCTGGGCATGGCGCTGGCGAACGTGCGCCACCGTCTGCAACTGCTCTACGATATGGATTTCCAATTGCATCTGCGCCACAAGGCCCATGCGTTTCAGGTGCAGTTGCGCCTGCCATTGACGCCCCGGCCCTTGCCGCCTTCGCCTGCCCATGCACATTCTGATTATTGACGACGAACCGCTGGCCCGCAGCCGCCTGCGCCACCTGCTGGGCGACTGCATGCCCCCCGGTGCGCCCTGGGTCGTGAGCGAAGCGGCCAACGCCAGCCAGGCCATGCAGTTGCTGCCGGGCCAGCCCCCGGTGCAAGTGGTGCTGCTGGACATCCAGATGCCCGGCGCCAATGGCATGAGTCTGGCGTTCACCCTGCAGCAACTGCCGGCGCCGCCCGCCATCGTCTTCGTGACCGCGCACAGCCAGTACGCGGCCCAGGCGTTCGACGTGCAGGCGTGCGACTACCTGACCAAGCCCGTGCGTCTGGAGCGCTTGCAGCAGGCGCTGGCCAAGGCGCAAAAAATGCTTCCGCCCGTCGATGCCACACCGGCCCCGGCGCTGGCCGCCACCGCGCCGGGCCGCGGCCTGCCGATTCCATTGGCGCAGGTCGTCTGCGTCAGGGCCGAACTGAAAATGCTCACGGTGCATACCGTCACCGGCAGTCATGTGCTGGAGGGCAGCCTGCTCGACCTGGAGCAGCGCTACCCGCAGCAACTGCTGCGCGTGCACCGCAGCGTGCTGATCAATCCGGCCTTCATCCGGGGGTGGGAGCGGCACGACGGCGCAAGCCCCGGCGAGGGCTGGAGCCTGCGCCTGCACGGCCTGGCGCAGCCGGTGCCCGTCTCGCGCCGGCAGTTGCCGGCGGTGCGCAAGGCGTTGGGGGGCGTCGGGAATTAAAGGGTTTTTCTGCCAGGGCCTTGATTACAATTTGCGGGTTTGACCGCTTTTCCCCCTCTCTTACCTTTCCCAACGCGCCCATGAAGATTTTTCCCCACCCCCTGCACTCGTTGCGCCGTGTGGTACTGGTTTCGTGTCTCCTGGGCGCGGCTGCCGCGCACGCCGACAACGCGGACATTACGGAACTGCTGAAAAGCAACCAGTCCCAGCAGGCACTCAAACTGCTTGACCAGCGTCTGGCAGCCACCCCCAAAGACCCCCAGTTGCGCTTCCTGCAGGGGGTGGCCTTGGCGATGGGCAACAAGAACAAAGAGGCGATCGACACTTTCAGTCGGCTGACCGAGGAATACCCCGAACTACCCGAGCCGTACAACAACCTGGCCGTGCTTTACGCCAACCAGAACCAGCTCGACAAGTCGCGCCAGGCGCTGGAGCAGGCCATCCGCACCAACCCCAGCTATTCCACCGCTCACGAAAACCTGGGGGATATTTATGCCAAGCTGGCCAGCCAGGCGTACAGCAAGGCCTTGCAGCTTGACGGCAGCCATGCCGATTCGGTCAAACCCAAGCTGGCCCTGATTCACGACCTGTTCTCCACCAGCCCGGGCAAGGCCAAGGCTGCGGGGTCGGCAGCACCGTCCGTCGCCCCACCGCAGCCGCCCGCCCAGGCTGCCGTTGTGGCCGTGGCACCTGCCGCGCCCGTGGCGCCGGTCGTTTCCGCTCCCGAACCAGCTTCCGCTCCGGCTGCGGCAACACCGGCTGCCCCGGCAGCTACCAAGGCCGCTGCCGAAACCGCCAGTACGCCTGTAACGGCTGCTGCCAAGGTGGAAACGGCCAGTGCAGACAAGAGCGCACCTGTCGCCACCGAGGCGGTGGAAGCGGCGGTACACGCCTGGGCCAAAGCCTGGGCGTCGAAAAACATGGCCGGCTATCTGGCCGCGTACAGCCCGGACTTTCAAACTCCGGGCAAGCAAAGCCGCAAACGCTGGGAAGAAGAACGCCGCGCCCGCATCGTGGGCAAAAGCGCCATCAGCGTGCAACTGTCCGATCTGACCGTGCAGATGCCGCAACCGAATCAGGCGACCGTACGCTTTTCGCAGCACTACAAAGCCGGTAACCTTGATACTCGCAGCCGCAAGACTTTGCTGCTCGAACAGCGCAGTGGCCAGTGGCTGATCGTGCGTGAAACCGTGGGCAACTGATACGGGCCTGTTGGAACCACCTGCCGTGTAGACGTTTTCTTCTGCGCGGCCATTATTTTTTTTAACTCATTTTGTTGCATTTACTTTCAAATACCGCCATTTTTTGCGTATTGCGCCAGCGTCTTTGCCTGGGGCTGCTGGTTGCCTGCCTGCTGCCGCCGGTGGCGCTGGGCGGGCCGCCTGCGGCGGATGCGTTGCGCGATGGGCAGGCCGAGCAGCGGTTGATGCAGGTGCTGGCGCTCACCAGCGCCGGCCTGACCGCCCAGGCCCTGCCGCTGGCCGAAGAGCTGGTGCGCGAGTACCCGAACTTCCAGCTGGCGCAACTCGCCCTGGGGGACTTGCTGCTGGCGCGAACGCATGGGCTGGCCACCTTCGGCAATACCGATGCCCCGAACGAACAGACGCAAACCACGTTGCACGCCCTGCGGGTGGAATCGTTGCGCCGGATTGCCGCCCAGAAACAGGGGCTGGCCCCGCCGCTGGGCAGCATTCCGGCGCAGTTTGTCCAGTTGCCCCGCAACTTCCGCCACGCCATCGCCATCGATGCGGCGCTGTCGCGCCTGTACCTGCTGGAAAACGGCCCCGAAGGGCTGCGTGTCGTGGCCAATTACTACGCCTCGGTCGGCAAGCTGGGCATCGACAAGACGCTGGAAGGCGACCAGCGCACCCCGCTGGGGGTGTATTTCATCACCAGCAACCTCGACCCGAAAACGCTGGACAAGTTTTACGGCGCCGGCGCCCTGCCCCTGAATTACCCCAATCCGCTGGATGTGCGGCGCGGCAAGACCGGCCACGGCATCTGGCTGCACGGCACGCCGCCGGAACAATTCGCCCGCGCCCCCCAGGCCACCGATGGCTGCGTCGCGCTGGCCAACCCGGACCTGGAGCGCCTGCTGCGCACGGTGCAGCCCCGTACGACCCCGGTGGTCATCGCGCCCATGCTGACCTGGGTACAGCCCCAGGCCCTGGTTCCGGAGCGGGAAGCGTTTACGGCAGTGCTGGCTGCGTGGCAGCAGGCCCGGGCCGATGGCGCACTGACTTCCGTTTTGGACTTTTATGCAGAGGATTTCCAGGGGCCGAAAAAAGCGAATCTGGCCGCCTGGCGCAACCAGCTCCAGGCAGAGCTGACCAAGCAGCAGGGCCGCCCATTGCAGCTCAAGGATTTGTCGCTGCTGCACTGGCAGGACGCGGAGGACACCATGGTC
Organism: Comamonas sp.; assembly: GCA_019104825.1. GTDB lineage: Bacteria > Pseudomonadota > Gammaproteobacteria > Burkholderiales > Burkholderiaceae_C > Comamonas > Comamonas nitrativorans. The sequence continues at coordinate 938 of JAHRXD010000192.1, read as the reverse complement.
GTCACCTTCGGTGCCGTGGTTCAGGGCGAGCGTACCGGCCCGGTCAAGCGCCAATACTGGCGTTACGAAGCCGCACAGGGCTGGAAGATTTTTTACGAAGCGACGATCGGGTAAGGCACTTTTCCCCATAAAAAAAGAGCTGCTACCGCTGGTATTCACTAAGTTTCAGATGGTTTTATACCTGAAACCTTTTAAATACCAGCGGTAGCAGCTCCTTTTTTGAGATTGCTCCCGCTAAAGCGCTTTAAGCAAACTCCACCAGCGCTTTTTTCATCTTCTTCATGGCCGCCACCTCGATCTGGCGGATGCGTTCGGCGCTGACGCCGTATTCGGCAGCCAGCTCGTGCAGCGTCATGCCGCCGCTGCCGTCGTCGTTCACCTGCAGCCAGCGCTGCTCGACGATGCGGCGGCTGCGCTCGTCCAGCCCCTCCAGCGCGTGGGCGATGCCGTCGCTGGCCAGCACGTCGCGCTGGCGCGATTCGAGCATGGCCGTCGGCTCGTGATTGCTGTCGCTCAGGTAGGCAATGGGGCCGAAGGCGGCCTCGCCGTCGTCGCTGGGGCTGGGGTCCAGCAGCACGTCGCCCCCGGCCAGACGCGCTTCCATCTGCATGACTTCCTCGGGCTTGACGCCCAGCTTGCCGGCCATGGTGTCGACCTGTTCGGGCGTCAGCGTGTCGCGCAGCGTGGCGTCGTCGCCCAGTGCGGCGTCGGCCTGCATCCCCTGCTTCATCGAGCGCAGGTTGAAGAACAGCTTGCGCTGCGCCTTGGTGGTGGCCACCTTCACCATGCGCCAGTTCTTGATGATGTATTCGTGGATTTCCGCCTTGATCCAGTGCATGGCGTAGCTCACCAGCCGCACGCCCTGATCCGGATCGAAGCGCTTGACGGCTTTCATCAGGCCGATGTTGCCTTCCTGGATCAGGTCGCCGTGCGGCAGG
>JAHRXD010000141.1 GCA_019104825.1 Comamonas sp. | reverse complement strand
AAGGTGCTGCGCTACGAAATCAAGGACCTGACCCCGCCCAACGAAATCCTGCGGGCCATGCAGGCGCAGATCACCGCCGAACGGGAAAAACGCGCCCTGATCGCCGCCTCCGAAGGCCGCCGCCAGGAGCAGATCAACATTGCCACCGGCGAGCGCGAGGCCTTCATTGCCCGCTCGGAAGGTGAAAAGCAGGCCGCCATCAACAAGGCCCAGGGCGAGGCGCAAGCCCTGGTCACCGTGGCCTCGGCCACCGCCCAGGCGCTGGAGCGCGTGGCTGCCGCCATCGAAAAGCCCTGCGGCACCGAAGCCGTGCAGCTCAAGATCGCCGAAAGCGCCGTGCAGGCCTACAGCAAGGTCGCGCAGGACGCCAAGACCACCCTGATCGTGCCGAGCAACATCTCCGAAGTCTCCGGCCTGATCGCCTCGGCCATGCGGGTGATGCAGCAGGGAAAAGCGAAATAATTCCGCTTTTCCGCCAATAGCCACTTTTTACACGCTAGAATGCTAGCTTCACCGCCAGGAGAGGTGGATGAGTGGTTTAAGTCGCACGCCTGGAAAGCGTGTGTAGGTTAATAACCTACCGCGGGTTCGAATCCCGCCCTCTCCGCCAAGATCACAACCCCTGTAATTCATTGAATTACAGGGGTTTTTCTTTTGCCGACAGGACACCTTCCATTGGGTCTGCCTCAGTAAAAATTGGCCAGCTCGGGCAGTTCCAGCAGCGCTGCGTGGTGGCCGGCTTCGATGGCTTCTTCTGTGCGGTGGAAGTCCATCAGCCCCAGGTGGGCCAGGCGGGGGGCGATGAGCAGTTCGGGCGGGTCGCCGGCCAGACGGCTGCGGGTGATGCGCATCTGCATGATGTTCACGCTGTTCATGGCCACGTCCAGCACCGAGGGCATTTCGCTGCCCGGCACGGTGGCGGTCGGTACGGTCTCTGCTTCAGGCGTTTCCGGGCGCCAGGGGCGCCAGCCTTTTTGCCACCAGCGGCTGGCCTCGCTAGCTTCTTCTTCCACCGCCAGGGACACGGGTGCCGTGCGGCGGCGCATGATGTCGGCATTCAAATCCACGGCGATGACGATGTCGGCGCCCATGGCCCGTGCCAGGGAGACGGGAACGGGATTGACCAGCCCGCCATCGACCAGCCAGCGTCCCCGTGCGGCCACCGGGGTGAACAGGCCCGGCAGGGCGATCGAGGCCCGCACGGCATCGACCAGGGAGCCTTGGCGCAGCCAGATTTCAGCCCCGGAATACAGGTCGGTGGCCACGGCGGCAAACGGCAGGTGGCAGCCGTCGATGCCGCAATCGGTGAAATGCTGGCGCAGAAAGGCCATGAGTTTTTCACCCTTGAGCATCCCGCCCGACCAGCGAAAGTCCATGAACTGAAAGACCTTGCGCCGGTCCAGTGTGAGCGCCCAGTCGGTAAAGCGGTCCATCTCGCCAGAGGCGTAGACGGCTGCCACCAGGGCGCCGACCGAGGCGCCGCACACCACGTCGGGCTGCACCCCGGCGTCGCGCAGGGCGCGTAGCACACCCAGATGCGCCCAGCCCCGGGCCGAGCCGCTGCCCAGCGCCAGGCCGATTTTCGGGGTACGGGCGGCGGCGCTCGGCATGTCAGTCCTCTTGCGCCAGACGGGCCAGCATGGCCGCTTCGTCCAGCACGGGCACGCCCAGCTCCTGCGCCTTGGCCAGCTTGCTGCCCGCATCGGCCCCGGCCACAACAAAGCTGGTTTTTTTGCTGACGGAGCCGGCCACCTTGGCCCCGACGGCTTCGAGCATGGCCTTGGCGGCGTCGCGGCTCAGAGTGGGCAGGGTGCCGGTCAGCACCACGGTCTGCCCGGCCAGGATTTGCGCCTGCTGCTCGCCCTCGCCTTCGGGCCAATGCACGCCCGCATCCTGCAAGGCCTTCAACACTTCGCGGTTGTGCGGCTGGGCCAGAAAGCTGTGGATGCTGTGCGCCACGACGGGGCCGACGTCATTGACCAGCAGCAGTTCCTCCTCGGTGGCGGCCAAGAGCGCTTCCAGATTGCCGAAATGGCGGGCCAGATCCTTGGCGGTGGCTTCGCCCACATGGCGGATGCCCAGGGCGAAGATGAAGCGGGCCAGGGTGGTGGCCTTGGAGCGCTCCAGCGCGGCCAGCAGGTTGAGGGCCGATTTCTCGCCCATGCGCTCTAGGCCGGACAGGGTGGGCAAGTCCAGCCGGTACAGATCGGGCAGGCTGTGGATGATGCCGCCATCGACCAGTTGATCGACCAGCTTGTCGCCCAGCCCCTCGATGTCCATGGCGCGGCGGGCTGCGAAGTGCAGCAGCGCCTCCTTGCGCTGGGCGCTACAGAACAGGCCGCCGGTACAGCGGTGGTTGGCTTCGCCCTTTTCGCGCTCGACCAGACTGGCGCAGATGGGGCATTGGCGCGGCATCTGGAAGTTGGGCACATAGCCGCTGCGCGGGCCGGGCACGCGGCCCACCACTTCGGGGATCACGTCGCCGGCACGGCGCACGATCACGGTGTCGCCCAGGCGCACGCCTTTCTTGCGGATTTCAAACAGGTTGTGCAGCGTGGCATTGGTCACGGTGACGCCGCCGACGCTGACCGGCGCCAGCCGCGCCACCGGGGTGAGCTTGCCGGTGCGCCCGACCTGCACGTCCATGCCCAGCAGGGCGGTGGGCATCTCCTCTGCAGGGTATTTGTGCGCCACGGCCCAGCGCGGTTCGCGGGTGACAAAGCCCAGTTGCTGTTGCAGCCCCAGGTCATTGACTTTGTAGACCACGCCGTCGATCTCGTACGGCAGGCTGCCGCGCTGCTGGCCCAGGCGTTCGTGAAACGCCACCAGTTCGGCGGCACCCTGCGCCAACGTGATCTGGTCGGCCACCGGAAAACCCCAGGCCTTCAATTGCAGCAGCAGTGCGTAATGGGTGCCAAAGCGCGGGCCGCCCGCCTCTGCTGCCGTGCTGTCCCCCAGGCCGTAGGCGAAGAACGACAGGGGCCGCTGCATGGCGATGTGCGAATCGAGCTGGCGCACCGACCCGGCGGCGGCATTGCGCGGGTTGGCAAAGCGCTTGGCCCCGGCGGCCTCCTGCTGGGCATTGAGCCGTTCAAAGTCGGCGCGGCGCATGTAGACCTCGCCGCGCACTTCAACCAGCGGCGGCGCATCGGGCGGCAGCAGCAGGGGGATCTGGCGAATGGTGCGGATGTTGTGCGTCACGTCCTCGCCCACCTCGCCGTCGCCGCGCGTGGCGGCCTGCACCAAACGGCCAGCCTCGTAGCGCAGGCTCATGGCCAGGCCGTCGAACTTCGGTTCGGCCACGTATTCG
>JAHRXD010000266.1 GCA_019104825.1 Comamonas sp. | reverse complement strand
TTCAGCACCTATGAGATCAAGCGCCCCTCCTTCATCGCCGACAGCGCCAACAACTACACCGCCGACGGCGAACAGCGCCTGCGCGGCCTGGAGTGGAGCGTGTTCGGCAACCTGACCAGGACGATCTCCCTGCTGGGCGGCATCACCCACATCAAGTCCGAGCAGCGCAACACCGGCAAGGACACCTTCGGCGTGCCCGAGTGGCGTGCCCGCATCGGCCTGGACTGGGCAACCCCCGTGCAGGGCCTGAAGGTGGGTGGCCGCATCATCCACACCAGCTCGCAATGGGTCGACTCGGGCAACGTGCTGCGTGCCCCGTCCTGGAACCGGCTGGATCTGAACGCCAGCTACGCCACCAAGATCGCCAACACCCCCGTGCGCTTCAACGCCAGCATGGAGAACGCGGCCAACAAGCGCTACTGGATCGGCACGTTTGGCGACGGTTTCGTGATGCCCGGTGCGCCGCGCACCTTCAAACTCTCCAGCACCATCTCGTTCTGATGCGTGACCAAGGCTGACGCCTGAGAACACGTTCCGGGCCGTCAGCCTCCCTGCCTCCAGCCGCACCTCCAGGTGTTCGGCTGGAGGTATTGCCTTTCATGCCATTGCTGCCCGTTATGCCCCTGTTCACCCTTCTCGGCCTGCTGGCTACCATCCTGGCGGGCCTGTGCCTGTATGCCGCCTCGCCCCACCAGCGCCTGTGGGCTGCCTGCTGGCCGCAACGGCCCGCCCGTCTGGCCTGCGCCGCCCTGTTCCTGGCCAGCTGGCTGGCCTTTGCCCAGGACATGCAGCGGCTGACGGCCACCTTCATGTTCTGCACCATGCTGATGCTGGTGCTGGTTGTCTGGCCTTATATCGGAGCGTTACTGCATGTCCGCCGCACCCGCTGAATCTGCGCAATCCCCTGCATCCCGACCCGCCGGGCGCACGCCGTCCGTGCCCATCCGCGCGGACTGGCTCTCGAAAACCCTGGCCGGGCTGGTGCTGGGCCTGACGCTGGCGCTGACGGCCAGCGCCATCCTGATGGTGCCGCTGGCCGATCTGCCCCTGGCCGTCAGCGGCCAGCTCGCCATGTGGCTGGTGCCGCCGGTCTGGCTGGGCACGCTGTCGCTGGTGTATTTCTTTGCCTCGGGCTGGCGTGCCTGGGCCTGGCTGTCCGGGGCCAACGTGCTGGCGCTGGGCCTGTGGTGGCTGGCCCGCCAGGGAGGCGGCGCATGAGGGCCGATTTCATCCGTAACTACAAATCCGTCCACACCTGGACGGGCATCCTGAGCGGCCTGGCGCTGTTCATCGCCTTCTACGCCGGGGCGCTCACCGTGTTCAAGGAGCCGCTGCGGCGCTGGGCCACCCCGCCCTCGGCCATCCTGCAACCGGTGCCGCTCGATGCCGCACAGCCGCTGATCGCACAGACCCTGGCCACCCAGCCTGCCGCCCCGCGCGGCGTGACGATGAAGGTGGAAAACGGCCAGGCCATCCCGCGCCTGGAATGGCAAGTGCGCGACCCCCAGGCCGACGACCACGACGACCGGAACACGCACTACTACGCCGCCACGCTGGCTGCCGATGGCAGCGTGCAGGTCAGCGAAGAACACCCCTCGCAACTGGTCGAGTTCATCGACGTGCTGCACCGCGTGGTGGGCCTGCCTGCGGACATCGACCCCTACCGCTGGGTCATGGGCGTGATTGCCGCCCTGTATTTCGTGGCCCTGGTCTCGGGCGTGATCGTGCTGCTGCCGTCGCTGGTCAAGGACTTCTTCGCGCTGCGCGTGGGCAAGAACCTCAAGCGCATGTGGCTGGACGCGCACAACGTGGTGGGCATCGTCAGCCTGCCATTTCACATCGTCATGGCCCTGAGCGCCGTGGTCTTTGCCTACCACGACCAGATTTACGCCGTGCAGGACAGGATGATCCACCAGGGCCAATGGGCGCAACCGCCCGCCAGCGCCCAGGGCAACAAGCCCGCCGCTGCGCCCGCCCGCAACCCTGCGGACATGCTCCTGCCCTCGCAGCTCGTGCAGATCGTCCAACAGGCCGCGCCGGGCTTTGAACCCAGCGGCCTGCAATACACACAAGTCACCGGCCCCCGGCCCATGGTGCGTGTGTGGGGCAAAGACCCGCAGGCCGTCTCGCCCCGCGCCCTGGGCGGGTTTGCCGCGCTCGACCCTTACAGCGGCAAACTGCTGTCCACCGACTACCTGTCCGGCCAGCAGAGCACGCCCAACCTGTTCATCAGCAGCTTCTTCGCCCTGCACATGGCCTCGTTCGGCGGCACGGCGGTACTCTGGCTGTATTTCCTGCTGGGGCTGGCCGGCGCCTGGCTGTTCTACGGCGGCAACCTGTTGTGGGTCGAAGCCCGGCGCAAGGCGCAGCGCAAAGGCGGCGCAATGCCCACCCAGCGGCGCGATACCGCCATCATGGCAGCAGCCACCGTGGGCGTCTGCCTGGGCTGCGTGGCCGGAATCTCGCTGACGCTTGCCGCCGCCAAATGGCTGCCCGGCAGGGTGGAACATCTGGCGTCCTGGCACGTCGGCATCTACTACACCGTCTTCCTGGCCAGCGTGGCCTGGGTCTTCTGGCGCGGCGCAGCGCGGGCCGCCGCCCCCCTGCTGTGGCTGGCCGCAGCCTGCACCCTGGCCATTCCGCTCTCGACCCTGCTGGGCTGGCTCCTGCCCGCTGCGGGCGCCTGGGCCGACAGCGCCACCCTGGCCGTGGATGCCACCGCCCTGGCCGGCAGCCTGGCGCTGGCATGGATGGCCAAAGCCACGGCGCGGCGCACACACCACGGCCCGGCAGATAGCGTCTGGGCCGTGCCGCGCAAGCTGCCGCAGCCCTCTGCGTAGGTCAGACCCACCTGGGCGTGCGTGCCAAATGACTGGCCGCACGCCCTTTATTTCTTCAAAAAATCCTTGCCATGCCCCCTCATCCCCCCACCCGCCGCACCTGGCTGACCGGCACCCTGGCGGCCGCCACCGCCCTGGCGCTGCCCGGCTGCGCCACGCCTCGCCAGGATGCCCCTCTGGCCCCCGCCCGGCCCTGGGCCATGCCCGGCACGTTCTACCTGGATATGCCTGCCGCCCCCCTGCCCGACAGCACGGCGGCGCGGCAGCACCGCATCATGGTCTACCGGCCCGAAGGAGATGCGCCCGCAGGCGGCTTTCCGGTGATTTACGTGCTGGACGGCAACCTCATGTTCCCCCTGGTCGCCCAGTTGCTGCACAACCGGGGCGCACGCGGGCCTGCGCTGCGGGGCGAAAGCGCCATCGTGGTCGGCCTGGGCCACGCCCTGCCGCCGGGCAGCGGCGAAGTGCATGACCGCACCGCCCGCACCTACGACTACACCCCGCCCTACTCTGGTATCGGCCCCACCAGCCAGGGGCTGGCCCAGGGCGGGGCGGACGCCTTCCTCGACTTCATCGCCACCCGGGTGCAGCCGCTGGTGGCCGGCCAGCTACCGGCCGACATGGGGCGGCAGACGCTGGTGGGCCACTCCTTTGGCGGCCTGTGCGTACTGCACGCACTGTTCACCCGGCCCGCCATGTTCCAGCGTTACGTGGCAGGCAGCCCGTCGCTGTGGTGGGAAGAAGGCCGGATTCTGGATACCTGCGCCGCCTTCGTCGCCCGCCATACGCCACCGGGCCAGCGCCTGCCGGGGCCGCTGGCCCTGCATCTGAGCCAGGGCAGCGAAGAACAGCGCCGCAGCGCCAACCGCCCCGCCAACCCCGAACGCCAGGCCGCCCTGCGCCGCACCCCGCAAACCGGCAGCGCCGCCGACCTGCCCGCCCTGCTGGCACCGGTGCCGAACCTGGCGTGCGACTACACCGTCTGGCCCGGCGCCGACCACGGAGGTGCCATACCGTTCGTCTGCATCCAGTCCGTGCGCGTGGCCTTGGGCGCATAGCCAAAATACTATTGAAAAAAGAGCTTCTACCGCTCTCATTCAATGGATTTCAAAGATAAAACAACCTGAAATCCATAAATAACAAGCGGTAGAAGCTCTTTCTTTAGATAAATTCATAGGCCGCTGCGATGAACATGCCATCCATACAGCAGTGCCAGAGTGGCAAGTTCAAGGGCCAGAAATGTAGCGATGGTTTCCATGGTGCAACTCCTTCGTAATCGGTGCCTGCATGGTGCAAGACCGTTGTAAAGAAGCTGTGCACACCGGGTAAACCTCTGTTTCCGGCAGGTAATACCCGGGGGAAACCCATGCAGACCGGTAAGGCGTGCGCGGGTAGGAAGAACAAGCATCCAGGCACTAAGCCATCTTTCCGAGGGTGGTCTATGCTGAATACTCGAATGAAATCCTCCACCTAATCGCGCCATAGCACCAGCCACATTGGCAAGATTTAATGACCGACCTCTTACGGCCAGAAGCGGGAATTCACCAAGGTTGAGATTTGGGGGCGCCTACAAAGCCGAGGTGGCGGTTCATTGGTTGCTAATTTGGGCTTTAGCGTAGTTTGAGGCAGTCCTTAGCCACCTGAAGCTGGCTTGATGGATGGCACTCTTGTATCATTTTGTGATTTTCAATTGGATCGCACACAGTACCAGGGAGGCTTGTGGTCGAGAATGGATGGAGCAGATTCGAACACAGTTCATGACGCATCGGCGGCTGCACTAGGATTTTACTATCAGAGCCAATATGCGCTACTGATGTTGGTACGGCTGAGAACAGATGATGCTGCTGTGGCCATTGAGCGGCTTGATGACGTTGAAATCGAGTCCAATGGACAGTCCTTGCTGTACCAACTCAAGCACTCCATCCAGGAAAACCCGCCTCCAGTTACTCTCGCATGTGTGGCGCTATGGAAGACCATCAAGGTATGGATAGACGCCATTCCTTTTGTATCGCTCGCTGATACGAGGTTCCACCTCGTAGCAGTGGGCCCGGTACCCGACGGCTCTCCGTTGATGGCACTGTGTAACGAGGAAACGGATCGAGGGCCCTTGCTCAACGCAATGCTTGAGGAGGCGCAGAGGGTCGTCGCAGAGCGCTCGGACGACCGAGCAAACAAAGTCAGTCTTCGCCATGCTGGTCGTGCCAAAGGCTGTGAGGCCTTTCTCGCGCTTGACCCGACCATCAGATCCAGTCTGCTCAAGCGAATCTTCATAAAGCCTGATGAAGTCACCGTCAGTGAGATTCCTGCTGCCTTATCTAAACACCTGCATTTGCTGCCCAAAGAGCACCGTCTACGTGCTGCTGAAAGCCTGCTTGCATGGTGGGATCTGCAAGTGGTCTACACGCTGTGTGGTAAACGCGAACGGGTTATTTACCGAAGTGAGGTGGAGCACACCCTCTCGTCGATCATCCCCCAGTTAGACGAGGACAAGCTGACCGCTGACTTCGATATGGTGAACCATCCGGACGACTATGAGGCTGACAGCATGCTTTACCGTCAGATCGCTTTGGTCGGCGGCAAGCCCTCGGACATCAGCAAAGCCGTTCGCGAGCAATGGCGGGCGGTAAACCAGCGAGCAAAATGGATTCTCGAAAAGCCTCAGTTGCGCTCAAAGATTGCCTCGTACGACGCCAAGCTCCAGGAGTCCTGGTCGGATATTCACACCCGGATGGTCGAAGATTGCGAAGCGTGCAGTCCCGAAGAGATCGCATCCATGGGGCTGGATGTCTTGCGCTGGACTCACGATTCGGCGCCGAAAGAAGTCGAGCCGATCTCATCAAGCTGGAGCGGTCACTACTATGTGCGAGGAACCTATCAGCTATTGGCCATCGATCTGAAGGTGGGGTGGCACGCCCAGTACCTGAAGCTTCTGAAGGAATAGGGAATGGTCATCACACACGATATCTATGCCGAAACCAACCCGGCATATTGCGCCGCATTACTGACCCATTTCGTAACAGGGTACTTGTCGTTTGGAACCAGCGCTCCTGACATCACGTTGTGCTACGCGGCTCTGCCGATAGCACTCTCGGGTGACCTGGCTTCAACCTTTGATCGTACCAACCGAAGCACAGGCCTGTTGGAGTGGCTGCACCGTAGCCCAGTCATTCAGATCCGACTCGCGGACAGGATTAACGGCTCACTGGAGATTGTGACCGAAGCAATCCAATTCGCCTGCTTCAGCCAGTTGTTAGCGCTCAACCCCGAAGGCGATGTAATCCAAGGGGCCTCCTCAATGCCTAGACATCTCACCGCGCAATTGAGTGAGGACACTCAACAAATCTTCAAGAAAATTCACCGCTTGGGTTGCTGGTTTGCCTCGGCGGGTACTACACGGACAGTATTCGACATGATGGGGCTGGAGCTATGAGCCGCTGGAATATCTCAAACATTTTTTTCATCGGCGAAGGTGGTCGGGTACGCGACCTTCCGCTGAAGTTGGGAGAAGTAAACATCTTCACCGGTGCATCCGGTACGGGTAAATCGACCCTGATCAAGGCCATTGATTACTGCCTTGGCTCCAGCAAGTGCGAGCTGGCAGCGCACGTGAAACGACATAGTCTCGCGGTGGGGGTGAAATGGGTGCTCGGAGATGCGCAGATGATTACTGCGCGGATAGTCCCGCCTGTGGGGCAGGCCACCAGCACCAAAATGTACGTGAGCAACGGACGGAATCTGCCAATCCCAAGCCATGTCGAGCAGCTTCAAGGCTTAACGACACTTGAGGCAGCAAAAGGCTTCATTGAGCGCGCCTTTGGGATTGCTGGTGTGCCGCCCGATGCTTCCGATGACAAAACCGCCCGTAAATGGCGTCCCACGGTACGTCACGCGACGGCTTACATGTTCGTGCCCAAGGATGTCATCTATAACGAAACTGCTCTGCTGCATGGGCTAGATCAGGCTGATGAAGCACCGGCCATTGTCGAAACGATGCCCTATTTCCTTCGTGTTGTGAGCGAAGACTCGGTGCTCCAGGAACGGCGTCTGCGTGACCTTCGCAAGCAGCTTGAGCGAGAGGAGCGGCGGCAACGGGTTCGCCAGGCAGCCGGCAGCGACTACAAAAAACACGCCTTGCGTTTGCTGCATGATGCAAGCCGAAGTGGCCTGTGCGACACGCCTTCCCAGGAGTCCTCCGAAAAAGAATTGGAGGGCGTCCTCAAACGTGTTCAGCGCTCTGCCAGCAGAACCGGTTCGAACCCGGATGAGAGTGAACTCGGCAAGTTGTACGACACTCGTCGTAGTTTGCTGAGCACTCTCGAAAAAACGAAAAGGCAATCACGTGCGACCAGCTCAGCCCTACAGGACATGGTGGGGTTCGAGGGAACGGTACGACGCCAATATGAAAAGTTGAAAATTGCGGAGCATCTCAAGCCGGCAGCAGACACGTGCCCGGTGTGTGACAGTCCGACTGAGCGTGGTGCTGCAATTTCCGAGGCTATCCGCCACTCCATGGCCGTCATTCGGTCAGAGAGTGTCGCGGTTGAGAACGTGCGGCCTCGACTGATCAAGCACAAAGACTCGTTGGGCATGGAAATTGATCGCCTGAACCGCCAAGTGAATGAGGTTGATGAGCGCATCAAGACCTGGATTCGCCAGAGTGAGGAGGCCAAGCAGTTGAACACCTTGGCCCAGTACCATGCGAACCTGCAGGGCAAGGTTTCACAGTTTCTGGAGATGAATCCAACCACGCCGCAGCCTGGGGCAGACTTGGGCGTCCTGCGAGACCAGATCCAGAGTTTGGAAGGGCAAATCGACACCGAAGCCAAGGAAAAACTGCTGAGGTTTGCCGAGCGCAAAGTGTCCGAATACCTGTCAGAAGCGTTCGGCCAGCTGCCTACTGTGGCTCCCTGTATTGGGGCTGACCTTCAGTTTTCCTCCAGACCACCAGATGTCGCAATCATCGAGCAAGGCTCAAGGGCTGTGTTGCGGCTGCATGACGCCGGGTCGGACGAAAACTATCTGGCTATTCACGTTGCCCTGTCTTTCGCGCTGCAGAAGTACCTGGGAGAGATCAACTCGCCAGTACCTGCCTTTCTTGCGTTTGACCAGATCAGTCGACCCTACTACCCGCAACGTGGAGAAGACGAGTCGACGATTGAGGAGAATGAAGAAGTTTCAGCCATGCGCCGGCACCTCGATTTCCTTTTCAATGAGACAGTTGCTCAAAAGGACCTACAGGTGTTGCTGATCGAGCACGCGTTCTTCGGCGACGACCCCAGGTATGTCGCGGCCACTCGTATGCGATGGAACAAGCTGTCAGAGGATGCTCTGATCCCTCGAAATTGGCCTAGGCGGCCAGACACTATTTGACGGCAACTGCGCCCGTCATGCGGCGAGCGCTTTGGTAGCCCATGCTGGGAATAGCGAGGTAGGGTGGGCAGATTTCTGCCCACGCGGGTGAAATAACCTCAACAAAGCAGTACCAATTTTCAGATGCACCAAGCAGTGCTACATGTCTCAACTGCAGCTAGCGTGGGGCGCCAAGCGCACCACCCTAATATCCCAACTTCCGTTCCGGGTCGATACATGCCAGTCAGCCCGTCCAGTCAAATCTCCGCTACCGCTGCGAAGCAGTCGCCGGGCTATCCCTATCGAACTTCCGCTTTGAGTCAATAGCAGTAGTCGCGTTCCTATGCACTTTGACCGCTTCGATGCCTTCTGTATGGTTTCATCACACCAAACAAGAGTAGTATCGAAGCGAATCACCGGCGGGTTTGACATGCAAATCTGTGGTGGATTTCATGCCAATATTCACTATGCCCCTCTCAAACGCTCAGACGGCCAGTTCCCCGGCCAAGGTTTGAAGCCTATAGGTAGCAAGCGAAAAATTCAGACAACCCGGTGAGGGAATAAACCTCTGCATCCGGTAGGCAATACCCACAAAAAACCCGCGCAGGCAGATAAGGCGTGCGCGAGTTGGGGAGTAACAAGCGTGCAGGTGCTTAGAAGCGAGCGTTCAAGCTAATCCACAGGCTGCGGGCCTTGTCCTTGTTGTTGTAATCATCAGTGTAGGTGGGGGTGAATGTTCCATCTCCGTTATCGGTGAACTTCGTACGATAGCTGGTGAATTTCTTATCCAACAGGTTGTTGATCCGCCCTGTAAGAGTAAGGTTCTTGGCCAATTGGTAACTGGCGCCCAGATGCAGCACGTTGTAGCCTTTGTGGTAAAGAAATTCCTTCGTGTCTGCATCAGTACCACGGAACCGCTTGGAACGGAATTCCGCTGTCAGGAAAGAGTTGAATTTGGAATTAACCTGCCAATCCAAAGTCATGTTCGCCATATGTTTGGCCATATTGGTCAAAGGCTGACCGGCCAACTTGCCAGATTTCTTCTCGCTGTCCGTCCAAGTGTAGTTCCCGCGCACAGCAAAAGCCGGTGTAAGCTGATAACGCCCGGCCAACTCCAGCCCATGAATGGTGGCGCGATCCACGTTGGTCTTCTGGCTGTAGGTGGTATAGCCTAAATCACCGTACCCGCCCAAGTTCACGCAAGGGCGCACCCCGCCAGTCGCATCGCAAGTCTGGGCTACGTCACCGCTTTCGATCTTGTCCTTGAAGCGTGTATTGAAGATGGTGGCATTGAAGCTATGGCGGTCTGGGTGATTCCAGTACACAGCCACTTCGCTATTCACGCTGGTTTCAGGCTTGAGGTCGGGGTTGCCAGCCCAGGGAGAAACACCCTGGCCGCCAAAACCGATGATGCCGTCATACAAATCCGTGGTCTTGGGGGTTTTGTAGCCGGTGCTGACGCCGCCCTTGAATGTCCACTGCGGGTTCAGCGTGTAAACACCATAAACACGAGGCGAGACATGGCTGCCAAACATATTGTGGTGGTCGTAGCGCAGGCCGGTGGTCAATGTAAACACCTCGTTAGGCATCCAGTTGTTCTCGGCAAACAGCGAGTACATCTTGAACGCCTGTTTGGCACCAGCGCTGTTGCCTTCCAGACCAAAAACGCCATCCGTCAAATTGCCGTCAATGTATTGACCGCCCACAACCAGCATGTGATCGCCACCCCAGCCTTTCAGTGGGATATCAAACTTGGCATCCAGGGTGTATTGGCTGCTCTCCAGCGTTCGCAGCGGACGCGGTAAGAACGTGGATTCTGCCAACGCTTTACGGTCAGCAACACTCATGCCTGCGTAGGCACCCGTACCGTCGTACATCTGCTGCAATTCTTTGCGCTCATCGGGAGAAAACGGCAAGGAGCGGCCATTGTTGCTTGTCTCCACGTAAGACAACGCCACGTAGCTGCGCCCGAAGTCCCAATCGCCTTCATGCGTCAAAGCCCAGCTGTCGCGTTCAAACTTCTGCTTGGCCGTGTATCCGACACGCGGCTCAACCTTGCCTTTATTCACACGCCAAACAGAAGCAATACCATCCAGTGTGCCAAGCTGTGATTCGCTGTTGTCATATTTCTGGCGCGAAATATCGTAGTCCAGGGTCACGCTTTGCCGGGCATCCGGTTTGAAAGAAAGGCTGAAGCCCAGTGACTTGTTCTGGTTCTCGACCGTGCGTCCCCCACTGCCAAACCCCAAGGTACGAATGTGGGTGGTTCCAGCAGGGTCTGTGACGGGATCGTATTCAGGATCAGAGGGGTCTTTGTCGTAAAAACTCCCTCGAATAGCCAATCCCCAACGATCGGACAACGGCCCGCGCAGATCGAAGTCCACCGTGGTTTCATCGCCAAACTGACTGTCTTGCTGAAAGCTGCGGCCCAAGGTCGCCGATCCGGTCCACTTGTCGGTCACTTTTTTGGTGATGATGTTGATCACCCCGCCCATGGCATCCGCCCCGTACAAAGTCGATGCCGGGCCACGAATCACCTCGATACGCTCGATAGCATCCAGCGGCGGGATATGGTTGAACTGGTTGCCAGAGAAGCTGTTGGGGTAAATATCACCGTGATTGCTTTGCCGCTTGCCATTGACCAGGATCAGCGTGTAGTCAGCGCCCATGCCACGCAAGCTGATCGTTTTCTGACCAGTCTTGTCGGCAGTCTCACCAATGTCCACACCCTCCAGATCGCGCACAGCATCAATCAGGCTGGTGTAAGGGCGCTTGGCAAGTTCCTCTTTGGAGATCACCGAAATACTGGCAGGCGCATCGGTGATCTTCTGCTCAAACCCCGCTGCCGACACCACCACTTCCGACAGGGTGGTGGTGGCAACCTCCTGAGCGCCGACCGAGGCGCAAGCCGCTGCGGCGGCCAGTGCCAGCAGCGTAGGCGCCAGCTTCGGGGCGCGGGCGCTACGGTTTTTTGGGGGGGTGCGGTGGGACATGAAAACTCCTCCAAGGGCCTGCAAAGGCCCTTTCTGTTGTTAAAAAAAGAATGACTACATGGCTGCGGCTGGACGGCCTGAAGGCTTCACGGCTCCAGCCTCTGACAAGGGGTTCTCCCTCTGCGTCGGTGCCAATGGGGGGCGATTATTACGATAATTAACAATAATCATTCTTATTTTTCTACTAAACATAGGTTTTTTGTTTATTTACAACACCACCCTGTGCGTTTTTGACGCACGGCAAATTTGCACCATCTTTCGCGTAAACCCTCGGTCATCCTGTCCATAATCGCGCCCCATGCTTGAGCGTCTACGCCGCCACTACCGCCTCCAGACCTGGGTGCTGGGGCTGTTTGCTGCGCTCTGGCTGGTGGCCCTGACCTCCGGCGCCCAGATACGGATGGTGCTGCCCCTGCTGGGCCATGCCGCTGCGACCAGCACCAGCATGGCCGACATGGGGTACTGCGGCATGGCCCCGCAGGCCAGCGAGCTGATGGCCTGGCTGGGAGAAGATGCCGCCCCCGACGAACACGGCGCCAGCGCCCACACCCCGGCATGTCTGATGTGCATCGCCCTGGCTGCGCCCGGGCAGGTGCGCTCCACGCTGTACCGCCCGCCCCTGCTGGCGGGCTTGCGCCTGCCGGGCAACCCCGGTGCCGCACCCCGGGGCTGGCTGGCCCAGGCCCCGCTGCCCGCGCGGGGGCCACCGCTGCTGCGCCACGGTTGAAATTCCTGCGCTGATAAGCGCCAAGAGCCTGCCTGGCTTCCCCGTCATTCACGCGAAGGCGGGTGTGACGGGAGAAAGGCGGGTGTGCTTGGGCGCGTAGCTTCTCGAACCAGGGGCTACCCCCTTCCTTTTTTAAATCTGAAACGTTCCCCCATGCCCCAACGACGGCAGGGCGGAGCGTGGAGCCATCTCTGATGAAATTCCGTTCCCTCCCCAAAACCACCCCCTTGGCCCTGGCGTGCGCCGCCCTGTTCGCCCCGCTGGCCTATGCACAGGAAGGCGCCCCGGCAAAAACGCTGGACGAGGTGCTGGTGACTGCCGTACACGACCAGTCGGCAGTGCAGGTGGTCACCGACCCGAAAATCCCCCGCCAGCCCATCCCGGCCAGCGATGCCGCCGATTACCTGAAAACCATCCCCGGCTTTGCCGCCGTGCGCAATGGCGGCACGAATGGCGATCCGGTGTTCCGGGGCCAGTTCGGTTCGCGCCTGCCGCTGCTGACCAACGGCATGCAGATGCTGGGGGCCTGCCCGGGTCGGATGGACACGCCCAGTTCGTACATCGCGCCGGAAACGTTCGACGTGCTGACCCTGATCAAAGGGCCGCAAACCGTACTCTGGGGGCCGGGCGCTTCTGCCGGGGTGGTGCGCTTTGAGCGCGAACGCCCCGACTTTGCCGCCGGGCCGGTGAACTTCACCGCCAGCCTGCTCGGCGCCAGTGCCGGGCGCAATGACCAGAACGCCGATCTGTCCGTGGGCAACAGCCAGTTCTACGCCCGCGTCAGCGCCAACCATTCGCATGGTCAGGACTATGAGGATGGCAATGGCCAGTCCATTCCCTCCGGCTGGGACAAATGGAATGCCGACGTGGCCCTGGGCTGGACGCCCGATGCCGACACCCTGGTGGAGTTAAGCGCCGGTGCCGGCGACGGCTGGGCACGCTCCGCCGCCCGTGGCATGGACGGTACCCAGTTCCGCCGCGACAGCCTGGGCCTGCGGCTGCAAAAGCAAAACATCACGCCATGGCTGACCAAGGTCGAAGCGCAGGTCTACCGCAATACCGCCGACCACTTGATGGACAACTTCCAGCGCCGCACCACGCCCCCGGGCAAGATGGCCATGGCCAGCAACGTCAAGCGCATCGTCACCGGTGGCCGCCTGGCTGCGACCTTGCAACCGACCCCGGCACTGACCGCCGACATCGGCCTGGACATGCAGCGCAATACGCACGAAGGGCGCAGCGGCATGGGCATGAGCTACCTGAACAAGCCGTGGGTGCGCGATGCCAAGTTCGCCAACCTGGGCCTGTTCACCGAGCTGCGCTGGCAGGCTGCCCCCAGCAGCCTGTGGGTGGGTGGCCTGCGGCTGGATCGCGCCCAGGCGTGGGACTACCGCAACCCTGCCAGCACAGGCAAGCGTGACGAAAGCGCCCTGCCCGGCGGCTTCGTGCGCTGGGAAAAGACGCTGGCCAGTGGTGCCACGACCTATGTCGGCTTGGGGCATGTGCAGCGCTTTCCAGATTATTGGGAGCTGATTTCCGGGAAGGCGGGCAATGTTTTTGCCACGCTGGAGCCGGAAAAAACCACCCAACTGGACGTGGGCGCCAACTGGAAGGGCGAGAACTGGCAGCTCTGGACTTCGGCCTACGCCGGGATGGTGCGGGACTTCATCCTGTTCGACTACACCAGCAGCCCCAGCAAGGCACGCAATATTGATGCCCGCACCGCCGGTTTCGAGCTGGGCAGCAGCTACCGTTTTGCACCGGCCTGGACGGCCCAGGCCACCCTGGCCTATAGCTGGGGGCGCAACAGCAGCGACGGCACGGCCCTGCCGCAAATGCCCCCGCTGGAAGCCCGCCTGGGCCTGGATTACGCCCAAGGCCCATGGACGGCTGGCGCCCTGTGGCGGCTGGTGGCAGCGCAGCACCGCTATGCCAAAGGCCAGGGCAATGTGGTGGGGCAGGATAT
Organism: Comamonas sp.; assembly: GCA_019104825.1. Taxonomy (GTDB): domain Bacteria; phylum Pseudomonadota; class Gammaproteobacteria; order Burkholderiales; family Burkholderiaceae_C; genus Comamonas; species Comamonas nitrativorans. The sequence goes on along the minus strand of JAHRXD010000266.1, from coordinate 690 downwards.
GGGGGCCAGCAGCGGCTTTGGCGTGCTGTCGCTCAACGCCAGCTACCGCGTGCAAAAGAACTTGAAGCTGACCTTTGGCGTGGACAACCTGCTGGACAAGGCCTACGCCGAGCATCTGAACCTGGCGGGCAACGCCGGTTTCGGCTTCCCCGGCAATACCCGGGTGAACGAACCGGGCCGCACCCTGTGGCTGCGGGCGGACATGCAGTTCTAAGCTGCGGTTTTCCAGCGTAAAAAGAGCTTGCAGCGCTTATTCGACAAGCGCTGCAAGCTCTTTTTTTATCGATTGATTTCAGAACCTGTTCACGATCTCCACGCGGGTGTGCAGTCACGGCCTCGGGCGCTCTGCGGCGTTGCAAATCCTCGCGATAGCTCCGGCTATCGCTGCGGTTTGCGCCTAGCAGCCCATCCCGATCCGCATCCCGCACCCCTTCGCGCTGAGATCGTGAACAGGCTCTCAGAAACGCGGCAGATCGGGGTGGCTCATCTTGCCGCCGCGCACCAGCATCTTGCCGTATTCGGCACAGCGGTTCAGCGTGGGAATGAGCTTGCCGGGGTTGAGCAGCCCGGCCGGGTCGAAAGCGGCTTTCAGGGCGAACATCTGCGCGTTTTCTTCCACGGTGAACTGGGCGCACATGCTGTTGAGCTTTTCCACGCCCACGCCATGCTCGCCGGTGATGGTGCCGCCCA
>JAHRXD010000262.1 GCA_019104825.1 Comamonas sp. | reverse complement strand
ACCTTGTGGCCTCGCTCCGTGATCTGCTTGACCGCCTCGATCTTGAATTCTTCCGGGTAGGGTTGGTTGGTCTTCATGGCACCTCCTATTGGGCCTCAGATTGAGGCTCGAAGGTGTCTACTGAACCCGGGTCGATTCACTACGACCTTCGCCAACTGCTTACCGTCATATGAATTTTGGTTGACATCATCCAATGTGACGGTGAGAGCTAACCGCACTTCTTTGATCACCACTGTATAGGGCCTTAAAGAGACCATCCAAGCAGGATTGTATGAAGGGAGGCTGGAGATAGGATCTTGGTAGTTTATTGGTGCATCCTTCCGCTCCACCCAGCCCCCTTGATACCAAACGGATGTTTCTGTGGGCTTTGGCAAAACAGTTGCAACCAACGTTTTGGGAATATTTCGATTGTTAGAAGCTAGCGGGTCAAATCCTTCTTCGAAAGCAAAGATGTTTCCTGTTTCTGTGTCTTGATAGTGTTTCATCTCCCTCCCCATAGGCAAGCATTCCCCAAACAATAGATTAACACGCCCACGAAGAGCATCTACTCAGGAGGCTCTTGCTCTATGTTTTTCCCAAAAACATTCCCACATTTCAATTTTTTCTATCAAATCAAATAGTTAGCCCACAGAGGAATGGCCTTCTAAGCAATAGGTCGGGGGTTCGAGCCCCTCCAGGCGGACCAAATTCAATAGCTGTTTGCGTTTGTGGATACTGAATTTCAATATTAAAAAACCTGAAATCCTTTTAAACAAAGCGGTAGCAGCTTCTTTTTTTGATACCCATCCCTGCCCGGCAGCACAGATTGTGCTGCCGGGCTTTTTTTCGGGTGCCGGGTCGGCAGAAGGCACAGTGGGATAATCGCGCCCCATGAACATCACCTTCAAAACCCCTGAAGACATTGAGCGCATGCGCGAGGCCGGCCGCCTGGCCTCGGAAGTGCTGGACTACATCACCCCCTTCATCCAGCCCGGCATCACCACGCTGGAAATCGACCGCCTGAGCGCCGAGTGCATGGCCCGCCAGGGCACCAAATCGGCCACCGTGGGCTACCAGCCGCCGGGCTATCCGCCGTACCCGGGGCATGTCTGCACCTCGGTCAATCATGTGGTGTGCCACGGCATTCCCAACGACAAGCCGCTCAAGAAGGGCGACATCCTGAACGTGGACGTCACCGTCATCACCAAGGATGGCTGGTTTGGCGACAACAGCCGCATGTTCCTCATCGGCGAGGGCACCATCGCCGGCAAGCGTTTGTGCCAGCTCACCTTCGAGGCGATGTGGAAAGGCATCGAGCAGGTCAGGCCCGGTGCCACTCTGGGCGATGTCGGCCACGCCATCCAGACCTTTGCCGAGGGGCACCACCTGTCGGTCGTGCGCGAATACTGCGGCCACGGCATCGGGCAGAAATTCCACGAAGACCCGCAGGTGCTGCACTACGGCAGGCCGGGCACCGGCGTCAAGCTCAAGGAAGGCATGGTGTTCACCATCGAGCCGATGCTCAACCTGGGCAAGCGCGACGTGAAGGAGCTGGGCAAGGACGGCTGGACCATCATCACCAAGGACCGCAGCCTGTCGGCCCAGTGGGAGCTGATGATGGCCGTCACCCCCACCGGCTACGACATCCTCACATGGTCGGACGGCTCGCCCACGCCGCCATCCTTCATCAAAGGCATTCGCACTTAAGGATGCCCTGCACGAATCATCGCGCCGTGGGTATCTGCGGCCTCGGGCGGTCTGCGGCGTTGCAAATCCTCGCCATAGCACCGCAATGGCTGCGGTTTGCGCCTTGCAGTCCATCCCGATCCGCAGCACCCACTTGGCTGCGCAATTCATACAGAGCATCCTGAACACAACAGGAAATACATCCGTGGTAGCGCTTTCACTCCCCCTGACCGAACTACGCCAACGCTACCACGACCAGAAGGCGCAATGCCTGGCACACCTGCATGCCCCGGGCGGCCCGCCCATCCGCCCATTGCTGCAACGCCTGGCGCTGCTGGTGGATGCGCAGCTCACGGCACTGCGCCATGCCACCGGGCTGCCGCCGGAGGTGGCCATCGTCGCTGTCGGCGGCTATGGCCGCTGCCAGCTCTTTCCGTATTCCGACGTGGACGTGCTGCTGCTGGTGCCGCAAGACTGCACGCCGCTGCGCCCGGCACTGGAGGCCTTTGTCGGCGCCTGCTGGGATACGGGGCTGGAAATCGGCTCCAGCGTACGCACCGTGGCCGAATGCCTGGCGCTGGCCCGCCAGGACGTGACTGCGCAGACTTCGATGCTGGAGGCACGGCACATCGACGGCCACCGGCAGTGCTTCGACCAGCTGATGGCGCAACTGCCCGAAACCTTGCAGCCGCAGGAGTTTTTCCTGGCCAAGCACCTGGAACTGCGCCAGCGCCACACCAAGTTCGAGAACACCCCCTACGCGCTGGAGCCCAACTGCAAGGAAGCCCCCGGCGGCCTGCGCGACCTGCAAACCATCATCTGGGTGGCCAAGGCCGCAGGCCTGGGCAGCAACTGGCACGAACTGGCCCACCACGGCATTCTGACGGCCCTGGAAGCCCAGCAGCTGGAGCGCAACGAGACCACGCTGTTCCAGATTCGCGCCCGCCTGCACGCCGTGGCGGGCCGCCACGAAGACCGCCTGCTGTTCGACCTGCAGACCGCCGTGGCCCACAGCCTGGGCCTGCAAAACCATACCCCACCCGGCCAGACCTACCCGGTACGGGCCAGCGAGGTGCTGATGCGCCGCTATTACTGGGCGGCCAAGGCGGTCATGCAGTTGCAGCAGATCGTGCTGCTGAACATCCAGGAGCGCCTGCACCCCAGCCAGGCCGCCCCCATCCCGATCAACGACTGGTTTGCCGACAAGAACGGTCTGCTGGACGTGCGCGACGATGCCCTTTACCAGCGCCAGCCCCAGGCCATCCTGCACACCTTCCTGACGCTGCAAACCCACCCCGGCCTGCGCGACGCATCGGCACGCACCCTGCGGGCGCTGTACAACGCCCGCGACCACATGAACGCACCCTGGCGCCGCGACCCGGCCAACCGCGCCACCTTCATGCACATCCTGCAGCAGCCCAGCGGCATCACCCACGCGCTGCGGCTGATGAACGCCACTTCGGTGCTGGGGCGCTACCTGTGGTCGTTCCGGCGCATCGTCGGCAAGATGCAGCACGACCTGTTCCACGTCTACACCGTCGATCAGCACACGCTGATGGTGCTGCGCAACATGCGCCGCTTCTTCATGCCGGAATTTGTCCACGAGTACCCGTTGTGTTCCGAACTGGCCAGCCAGTGGGCGCAGCCCTGGCTGCTCTACCTGGCCGCGCTGTTCCACGACATCGGCAAGGGCCGGGGCGGCGACCACAGCACCGTCGGCGCGATCGAAGTGCGCCGCTTTGCCCGCCAGCACCATCTGGCCAGGGCCGATGCCGAGCTGGTCGAGTTCCTGGTGCGCGAACACCTGCGCATGAGCACCGTGGCGCAAAAGCAGGACACCAACGACCCCGCCGTGGTGCAGGCCTTTGCCGACTGCGTGGGCACGCCCGAGCGCCTGACGGGTCTGTACCTGCTCACCGTGGCCGACATCCGCGGCACCAGTCCCAAGGTGTGGAGCGCCTGGAAAGGCAAGCTGCTGTCCGACCTGTACCACGCCACCTTGCGCATGCTGGGCGGCCAGGCCTTGCAGGGCCAGGCCCTGACCCAGGCCCGCCAGCACCAGGCCCAGGTGCTGCTGCGCCAGGCAGGCCTGCCCGCCGACAGCGCCCAGTTGCTGTGGAATACGCTGGAGGCCGGTTACTTCCTGCGCCATGAGCCGGCCGACATCGCCTGGCACGCCCGCCAGCTGTACCTGCATGTGGGCAGTCCCAGCCCCGTCGTCCGCGCCCGCCCATCGCTGGCCGGCGAAGGGGTGCAGGTGCTGGTGTACGCCCCCGATGGCAACGACCTGTTTGCCCGCATCTGCGGCTATTTCGACCAGATGGGGCTGTCCATCCTGCACGCTCGCATCTACACCAGCCCCCACGGCTACGCGCTGGACACCTTCCAGGTCGTCGCCCCTCAACTGGCCATTGAGGAGCGCGAACTCAGCGCCCTCGTCCAGGCCGGTCTGCCCCCCGCCCTGGCAGCCGAAACACCTCTGCCCGAACCCGTGCGCCGCCCGCCATCGCGCCGCGCCCGCAGCTTTCCCATGCCGCCGCACGTCAGCCTGCAGCCCGACGAAAAAGCCCAGCGCTGGCTGCTGCACATCAGCGCCACCGACCGCGCCGGACTGCTCTACAGCATTGCCCGCGTCCTGGCCCGCCACGGCCTGAGCGTGCAACTGGCCAAGGTCATGACCCTGGGCGACCGGGTGGAAGACAGCTTCCTCGTCGAAGGCCCGCAACTACAGCACACCACCCGCCAGCTCGACCTGGAAAAAGAGCTGGTACACATGCTGACGGTCGGGGCCTGACCCTGGACCTGTCCGCAATCCCCGCACAGGTCTGTCCGCAGACTCTTATTCCCCGATCTGCTGCACCGCGCCAAAGTGCAATGCGGACGGCAACCATTGCAGCATGGAATCGGCCGTGGTGGTTTCGATGCGGCTGGCAAAGCGCTGCTCGTTCGGATGGTCGTCAAAGGCGATATTGGCGCGAGTCACGCGGGCGCCCAGACGGGTCATCGTGCCGATGTGCAGCATCGCCGGGCGGTAGCCCTTGAAACGCAGCCATGCCTGAGCTTGATCGCGGTCACTCACCCCCGGCTCGGCTGCCAGGGCCAGGGTTTCCAGCGCCCACTGGTTGGACTGCTGGTAGCGCGTGCCCCAGGTGTAACTGAGCATGTTGTAGCGGCTGTGGTGCAGGCGCTGTACGTGCTGGTTGTCCTGCAACAGCGTCCACAGCGCATCGGCCAGCGGGGCCGGGGCGGCCGTCCAGCCAGCCTGGTAGCGCCACAGATCGTCCAGAAAAAATTCGCCCAGTCCCTGGCGCATAAGGCCCGACTGGTCAGTGCCGCACTGGTTGAGCTTGTGAACCACACGCCAGGGGCCAGCAGCGCTGCGGTAGACCCAGCCAACGTGCGACCAGGTCTGGTGATAACGGCTCAAGTCCTGCCCGGCCCGCGCCAGCAGCACAACACGGGTGCCATCGCGCAGGTAGGCCGCTTCCAGGGCATCGGCGGTGCGCTGCGCCAGTGCCATGCTGCGGGCGACAGTTTCCGGGGTGGTTTTTTTCTCTGCGCAGGTCTGGCCTGCGTGGGCCTGGGGCATGGCCCAGGCGGCCAGCAGCAAGGCGCCCGCCAGAAAACGAAAGCGTTGATGGCAAAAAGCAGTCATGACGGTACTTTCCATAGGTTGGGAATAAGCCCTGGCAGGCTCATCCAATGCGCTCGTTGAACAGCAGGGCCTGACCAACGGCGTTGGGGATGAAGGCCAGCACCTCGGCACCCGCAGAAAGAATCACCCCCGAGGCGATCACCGTGGTCGTAATGGCCGTACCAACCGACAACAGCGCACTGCCCGCCGCCACGGCGACGACTTCGATACTCACCGCCACGCCGTCACTGACACGTTCCAGCACGATGACCGTGCCGCGTGCAGAAGCCTCGACGGCCTTGACGGTCAGCACCGCGCCGGTGACCGACAGCACCGCCGGCACGACCGCCACGGCAGCACTGGCATCCCCGCTGGTGCGACCTGCTGCAGCTCCGGTGGCCGAAGCTGCCACGACCACCGATGCCACCGGCAGGAGGGACAAGGCCGCCGACGTATCGCTTTGCGCCTGGGCAGGCGCCGAGGCACCCAGGCCCAGTCCAACCGCGCACAGGGCAGTAAGCACACCGTGGCGCAGGGTGGTGAAGAAAGGTTTTGGTATCATCAATACTCCTTAATCAATAGCTATCTCCGCTTGAATATCAAGCGGCAAAGGCACTTTTTACTTAAACTTCCTCATGGGCTTGCGCCAGGCTTTCCGTCGGGCGCTGACGGCTGCGCCACTGGGCTTCCAGCAGATCGGCCTCCTGGCGGTCACGCAGCATCTTGGCCAGGGTGAAGGCGCTGGTGATCAGGTACAGCCAGGCGACGCCGAGAAACACCTTGTACGTCGGGTTCACCTCCATGCGCACCAGCCCCCAGGCCGTCAGCGCCATGGCCAGGGCAAAGCTGCCCCACACCACGATGCGAAACAGCGGGGTATCGCTCTGCCGCCCCTGGGCCGCTTCGCCGTCGCGGACAAATTTGGACAGCACGAACGCCGTGGACAGGCAGAACAGATAGCCCATGAACATGAAGGCGCGGTCCAGGTCCTGCCCCGGCAGGTAGGCCAGGCCGGTGGCGCACAACGCCATCGCCAGACCAAAGGACACCCAGACTTGCAGCTGCCAGGGCCTGGAATCGCGGCGAACCAGCGGCTGGGGCAAAGAAGGGGAAAAAGTAGAGGTGTGGGTTTGCATGAACGTCTCCAATCAGGTTGATGCGGGGTTGGTATGGGCGCAAGTGTCCCCGGCCCGCCCGATTGGAGAGGCGTATATTGCTTCCAGTGCTTTTTTATTGGACAGAAAGTACCTTTATTCGATACCAACGCTCCCACCCAGCGCCTTTGTCCAGGTACATCCGGGCATCCGCGTGCCGCAACAGGCTCAGGCCATCCGCCCCATCGCGGGAATACAGGGCATCTCCCATGCTGGCCCCGACGATCGTTCGCCTGAAGCAGCGCATCGCCGCTCCGTGCGGCATGGACACGTTGTGATTGGCGCCGTCCCTAATGGGCCGGCGCATATTGAAATAAATGTCATTGCTGCAGCAGTTGCTGCACCTGCGCCTGGAGGACCGCCGGGGTCACGCTGGCCGCCGCCAAGGGCATCCCGATATTCAGCCCCACCCGATTGAACATGCCGCGCCGGAAAGGCCGCACCATCGCGCCGCCGCGCTCGATGCGGCTGAAGAACGACCCCCACAGCCCCGTCAGCGCCATGGGCACGGTGGGCACCTGCAGCCCCTCTTTTTCAGCGCGGCGCAGGATTTTGGCGATACCGCCCTTGAAGGGCTGCAACTGGCCGTCGCGGGTCAGCCCACCCTCGGGAAAAATACCCAGCAAATCCCCCTCGGCCAGCACCTGCTGGGCGGCATCGAAGGCACGTTCGTAGGCCTGGGGGTCTTCATGGTGCGGGGCAATCGGGATGCACTTGGCCAAACGGAAAATCCAGCCCAGCACCGGCACGCGGAAGATGCGGTGGTCCATCAGAAAGCGGATGGGCCGGGGGCTGGCCGCCATGAGCAGCACCGCATCGACAAAGCTCACATGGTTAGCCACCAGCACCGCCGCGCCGGTGGTGGGAATATGCTCATCGCCCTGCACGTGGTAGCGGTACACCAGGCGCGAAAGCACCCATGCAATGAAGCGCAGCAGGTATTCAGGCACCAGCATGAAGATGTGAAAGCTCACCACCGCATTGGCCAGCCCCAGCAACAAGAAAATCTGCGCAATGCTGCACCCCGCCCCCAGCAGCAGCCCGACGATGACGCTGCTGGCAATCATGAACAAGGCGTTCAGGATGTTGTTGGCCGCAATGATGCGGGCGCGGTGCGTAGGGGCGCTGCGCATCTGGATCAGCGCATACATCGGCACGCTATACAGGCCCACAAACAGGCTGACCAGCAGCAAATCCGCCAGCACGCGCCAGTGGGCCGCCTGGGACAGAAAGGCCGCCACGCCCATTTCCGCCTGCATCGGCAAATGGCGCGTGGCAAAGTACAGGTCGATGGCAAACACCGTCATGCCGATCGCGCCCACGGGCACCAGGCCAATCTCCACATGGCGGTGCGAGAGCTTTTCGCACAGCAGCGACCCCACGCCCACCCCCACGGAAAACACCACCAGCAACAGCGAGGCCACTTGCGCATCGCCATGCAGCACCTCCTTGGCAAAGGCCGGAAAGTTGGTCAGGAAGACCGCGCCAAAGAACCACATCCAGGAAATACCCAGCAACGAACGGAACACCACCACCTGCCGGCGGGCCAATTGCAGATTGCGCCAGGTTTCACTCAGAGGATTCCAGTTGATCTGCAACTGCGGCGCCGTCGCCGTCAGCGTCGGAATCGCCTGGGCACTGAACCGCCCCAGCAGCGCCAGCCCCAGGCAGGCCAGTGCCACCGCAGTGTGCCCAATGCCCGGCAGCGCCACCAGCAGGCCGCCAGCAACATTGCCCAGCAGGATGGCGACGAAGGTGCCCATCTCGATCATGCCGTTGCCCCCCGTCAGCTCCCGCTCGCTGAGTACCTGGGGCAGGTAGGCATATTTCACCGGGCCGAACAGGGTGGAATGCAGCCCCATCAGAAACACACAGACCAGCAGCACCGGCACCTGGGCGGCCCAAAACCCCCAGGCGGCCAGCGCCATGATGGCGATTTCCAAATCCTTCACCAGCCGGATCAGCATGGTTTTGGGGTACTTGTCCGCCAGCTGCCCGCTGGTGGCGGAAAACAGCAAAAACGGCAGGATGAACAGCGCCCCGATCACCAGACCCGCCTGGGCCGGCGGCAGCCAGCTGATGGAAAGCTGGTAAGTCACCAGCACCGTAAAGGCGAACTTGAACAGGTTGTCGTTGGCCGCACCGGCAAATTGCGTCCAGAAAAACGGGGCAAAGCGGCGCTGGCGCAACAGGGCGAACTGGCTGGGGGCGGAGGTTGGCTGGCTCATGATGGAAACCTTGGAATGGCGTGAAGCATACGCGCCGGAAAGGCGCTGCAAACCGGCCGCACTATGCCCCAGCCCTGCCGACAGGCCCGGAAAAAACAGAACTTCATTAAAATCCAGACCGAAAAGTATCTTTATTTAATACCTCATGAGTACCACTGCCGATTTGGTCACCCACCTCAAAGCCGCCCTGAAAGCCGCGCACATGACCTACGCCGATCTGGCGCAGACGCTGGGCATGGCCGAATCCAGCGTCAAGCGCATGTTTGCCAAGGGCGACATGCCGCTGTCGCGCATCGACGCCATCTGCCGCGCCCTAAAAATGGACTTTGCCGAACTGGCCCAGCGCGTGGCCGACGCCCAGCCCCTGCTCGCGGAACTCACGCTGGAGCAGGAACGCACGGTCGTGGCCGACGAAAAACTGCTGCTGGTCGCCGTCAATGTGCTGAGTCAATGGACGGCAGAGCAAATGACCAGCGCCTACCGCCTGACCGAAGCCGAGGTGGTGAAGTACCTGGCCCAGCTCGACCGCATCGGCATCATCGAACTCAAGCCCGGCAACCGCTACCGCCTGAAACTGGCGAAAACCTTCCGCTGGCGGCCGCACGGGCCGGTGATGCAGTTTTTTCGGGAGCACGTCGTACTCGACTACTTCGGCGGCGGCTTCGACGGCCACGGCGAAGGGCTGCTGCTGGTGCACGGCTCGATCAGTAGCGCCCTGGCCCCCAGCTTCATCGAGCGCCTGCAGCGCGTGGCCCAGGACTTTGCCCAGCAGCACCAGACGGACCAGAAATTGCCGCCCGCCCAGCGCCGGGGCTACACCCTGGTGCTGGGGATGCGCGACTGGGAGCTGGCGGCGTTTGCCCGTCTGCGGCGCTGAGAACCGGGTCTGAGCCTACTCCTGCGTGCAGGCCTCCAGCACGGCACCGCTGGTGCCATCGGCCAGATGCTGCAGCACCGAACCGCTGGCGCCACGGCCTGCGCCCTTCGTCCACCACTCGATGCCCTCCCCCACGTACCGCGCTCCGCTGGCGGCAACGGCGTTTTTCAGGTTATAGGTACGCCCCTTGTAATGGACGGTGGCCGTATCGGTATCGGAATAGTCGGCGACGACCTTCACCCCGCTTTCGCAGGTGTAGAGCGCCGAGGTGACGGCCTCCTCCTGCGCGGGTGGCACGCTGTTGCAGGCCACCACCAGCAGGGACGTGGTCAACACAAGGCTCAGTCGGTAAATCGGTTGCATCAGGTTTGCTCCGTTTTGGGTTTGAAATCGCAATATGCGGCCACGCTGCACTCCCAGCAGCGCGGTTTGCGGGCCTGGCAGACATAGCGGCCCAGCAGAATCAGCCAGTGGTGGGCGTGCTGCAGGTATTCCTTGGGAATGCGCTTGAGCAGCCCCTGCTCCACCGCCAGGGGCGTGGCCCCGGGGGCCAGCCCCGTACGGTTGCCAACGCGAAAGATATGCGTGTCCACCGCCATGGTCGGCTGGCCGAAGGCGACATTCAGCACCACATTGGCAGTTTTACGGCCCACGCCGGGCAGGGCTTCCAGGGCTTCGCGGGTGGCCGGGACTTCGCCGCCGTACTGCTCCAGCAGAATCCGGCAGGTTTGCAGCAAATGCCTGGCCTTGCTGCGGTACAGGCCGATGGTCTGGATATAGCTCTCCAGCCCTTCCTGCCCCAGATCAAGGATGGCACGGGGCGTATTAGCCACGGGAAAAAGCTTGCGCGTGGCCTTGTTCACGCCCACGTCGGTCGCCTGGGCCGAGAGCAGCACGGCGGTGAGCAGTTCAAAGTGGCTGGAATACTCCAGCTCGGTACGCGGATGCGGATTGGCCGCCTGCAAGGTGGCAAAAAAAGCGCTGATGTCGGACTTTTTCATAAGGCAGGCATTGTCATACAAGCACGGCTCCAATGGCAGCGGGCCTTAAGATGCTAAGTTTTCGTCTAACACAATTCACACGAGGATAGGCATGAAAACGGAGCAACTGGCCCAGCGCCTGGACAGGGTAGAGACATCGGCCATTCGGGAGCTGTTCAAACTGCTGGGCAAGCCCGGCATCGTCAGCTTTGCCGGGGGCTTTCCGGACAGCGCCCTGTTTGACGTGGCCGGCCTGCAGGCCGCCAGCCAGCAGGCGCTGACGCAAGACCCGGGCGCTGCGCTGCAGTACGGCGCGACCGAAGGCTACCAGCCGCTGCGCGAGCAAATCGCCCGGTTCATGCAGGCCAAGGGCGTATCGTCCCTGGCGGCGCAGGAGCTGATCGTCACCACCGGCAGCCAGCAAGCGCTGGACCTGCTGGGCAAATGCCTGATTGACGAAGGCGACAAGGTCATCGTCGAAGGGCCGACCTTCCTGGCCACCATCCAGTGCTTCCGCCTGTACGGCGCCGAAGTCATCAGCGCCCCCATCGACGCCGAAGGCGTGCAGGTAGACGCGCTGGAGCAGCTCATCATCGAACACCGGCCCAAGCTGATCTACACCATCCCCACCTTCGGCAACCCCAGCGGGGCCACCCTGAGCCTGGAACGGCGCAAGCGCCTGCTGGAGCTGGCCGTGCGCCACCAGGTGCTGGTGGTGGAGGACGACCCGTATGGCGACCTGTACTTCGACGCCCCGCCGCCGCCCAGCCTGCTGGCCCTGTCAGCCCAGGTGCCGGGCAGCCGCGATTTTCTGGCGCACTGCGGCAGCCTGAGCAAGGTGCTGTCGCCCGGCCTGCGCATCGGCTGGCTGATCGCGCCGCCCGAACTGCTGGCCAAGGCGGTCATGTGCAAGCAGTTTTCCGATGCGCACACCAGCACCTTCGCCCAGGCCACGGCGGCGCAGTACCTGGCCGCCGGCCACATGCCTGCCGCGCTGGCCAAGGTGCGCAAGGTCTACGCAGAGCGTGCCCAGGTCATGATGCAGGCGCTGCGCGAGGAGCTGGGCGATGCCGTGCAGTTCACCGCCCCGCAAGGCGGCCTGTTCCTGTGGCTGCGCCTGACCGGCGCGGACGGCAAGCTGACCGATGCGGCCATGCTGGCCCAACGCGCCATCGAGCAGGGCGTGGCCTTTGTGCCGGGGGCCCCCTTCTTCAGCCAGCACCCGGACACGGCCAGCCTGCGCCTGTCATTTGCCACCGCCGACGAAGAAAAAATCCGCGAAGGCGTGCGCCGCCTGTCCAGGGCGCTGGCATGAGCGCCGCCACGAATGCCGAACCGACCCGCGCCCTGCAGGCGCGGGTCGAGGCGCTGGAAATCAAGGCCAGCTATGGCGAGGATTTGCTGGAGACGCTGAACCTGACGGTGTACCGCCAGCAACAAACCATCGACGCGCTGGTGCAGGAACTGCGCCAACTGCGCCAGCAATTGCCCGAGACAGGCAATGCCGGGCCCCGCAGCCTGCGGGATGAGCTGCCACCCCATTATTAATAGCTGCTTCCGCTTGATATACCTTGATTTCAGCAACAAAACACCTTGAAATCAATGTATATCAAGCGGAAACAGCTATAAAAACAATCCAATCAAAACGGTACGCCGCCCCCCGGCGGCTTACCCGGCAGCGCCTTCCGCCTGGGGCCAGTCACGGATATAGGCCTTGAGCAACTGGTTCTCGAAATTCTGTTCCTCCACGACAGCCTTGGCCACGTCGTAGAAGCTGACCACGCCCATGAGCATGTGGCCGTCCATCACCGGCATGTAGCGGGCGTGGCGCTCCAGCATCATGCGGCGCACGGCGTCCATCTCGGTGTCCATGTTGCACAGCAGAGGATTGGGCTCCATTGCCTCGCGCACCGTGACCTGGCCAACGCTGCCGCCGTTTTTCACCACGTCCTTGATGACTTCGCGGAAGGTGAGCATGCCCACCACGGCGCCGCCTTCGACCACCACCAGGGAACCCATGTCCTTCTCGGCCATGGTAGCCATGGCCTGGGCCAGGCTATCGTCCGGCTTGACCACGTACAACGTGCCGCCCTTGACGCGCAAGATATCGCTAACTTTCATGATTACGGCTTCCCTTAAAGATTCTTGCTACTAAAAAGCATAACAAGCTTGAAATAATAGCCCAATCCTCTTCCCCAACAGGAATGACGTTTTGACGTCCATACCTGTTGGCAACGTCTAAATAGACAAAGACCACATGTATTTCGACATTCCTTCTCCCGGTATTTCATCCCCTTTACCGACCACACGCATCTACGTCGATCGCGGTGCGGCCCCCTGGCAAGCCCAGCGGCCCACCCTGGTGTGCATCCACGGCGTCCTGTGCGACCACAGCGTCTGGCAGCCCGTGGCCGCCGACGTAAATGCCCTGGGCTGGAACATCGCCGCCATCGACCTGCCCGGCCATGGCCTGAGCAGCGGCCCGGCCCCGCGCAGCGTGCAGGAGGCCGCCGCCTGGCTGCCCCCGCTGCTCGATGCCATGGGGCTGGCGCAGGCGGCCCTGATGGGCCATAGCTGGGGCAGCCTGATCGCCCTGGAAGCAGCCGCGCAGCTAGGCCCGCGCATCGGCCATTTGGCACTGGTCGGTACGGCCAGCCCGATGGCCGTGGCCCCGGCCCTGCTGGCGCTGGCGCAAAGCGACCCGCCGCAAGCGATGGCCCTGATCGACAAATACAGCCGCAGCCGCGCCACGCCTGCCGACTTTGACGGGCAGGCGCTGAGTAAAAAGGTTTTCGCCAGCAACCCCGGCACCAATTTGCTGGTCAGCGGGCTCCAGGCCTGCGACGCCTACCAGAATGCCCTGGCGGCCATGCAGCAGGTGACGGCCAACACGCTGTTCATCGTCGGCGCCGATGACCGCATGACCCCGGCCAGCGCCGCGCAGCCCCTGATCGCCGCCGCCCAAGGCCGAAGCGCCAGCGCAGCCAGCCGCCCCGGCACCACCGTCGCCCATCTGGCCAGCGGGCACCTGCCCATGGTGGACGCGCCCGGCCCTATGCTGGATGCGCTGGGCCAGTGGCTGCCCCGGAGTGCGAAGGCCGGTTAAGCCCCGGCGGCAACACCTGGGCCAGCGTGCGCTGGCCCCAGCCGCTGCTCTCCCACAATGCGGCGCTGGCATTTTCCTGGCGCAGCAGCAGCGCCTCCAGCAAGGGAGCCAGTGCCGTGCTGTCGGGGTCGGCCAGCAGCACGTAACGCGGCTCGCCTTCTTCCAGGTACGAAGTCGCCGCCTCGGGCGTGGCCCCGACCCAGCGCAGGGCGGTCAGCGCCGTCAGTGCCGGTTCGATCTGCAAGCGATCGACGTGCAGGCGCCTGGCCAGCGCCGTGCCCGGCAAGCCCCGCGCCGGGTCGTCGCGCAGCGGGGCCAGCTCGGCCAAGACCTCCAGCGCCAGGGCAAAATCGCTGCCCGGGCCGTCCAGCGCCCGGCTGGCCCCCGAACGCAGGCTGGGCCAGTACGCGGCAATGATCGCCCCCAGCAGGAAGATCACCCAGCAGATGTAAATCCACAGCAGCAGAATCGGCAGCGTGGCAAAGGTGCCGTAGATGGCCGAATACGTCGGCACCGTGGCCAGATACAGCCCCAGCAGCTTGCGGGCCAGCGCCAGGCCCAGCGAGACAAAAATCCCCCCCGCCCAGGCATGGCGCCAGCGCACCGGGGTATTGGGCACAAAGTGGTAGAGCGCGGCCATGGCGGCAGCCATCAGCACCAGCTCCAGCGAATTGAAGCCCCACTGCACCGCCTGCGGCAGCGCCTGCACCAGCCCGCGCGAGGCCGAAACGACGTAGGACGTGGTGGCCACGCTCATCCCCAGCAGCAGCGGCCCCAGGGTCAGCACGCCCCAGTAAATCAGCAGCCGCTGGCCCAGCGGGCGCAGGCGCTGCACGCGCCAGATGCGGTTGAGCGTCTTGTCCATGGTCAGCGTCAGTTGCACCACGGTGACCACCAGAAAGGCCAGACCGACGGCCCCCAACTGGCTGGCCTTGCTGGCAAATTGCAGGATGTAGCCCATGAGCTGCTCGGCAATCGCCTCGGGGATCAGGCTTTGCACCAGCCAGCCCTGCACGTTCTCCTGCAGGCGGCCAAAGCTGGGGAAGGCGGTGAACACCGACAGCAGCACGGTAAAGAACGGCACGATGGCCAGCAGCGTGGTGTAGGTCAGGCTGCTGGCCGTCAGGCCCAACTGGTCATTGGCAAAGCGCTGGCGCAGCGTGCGCAGGGTGTTGTGCCAGGAAAAGACCGGTGCGCCGGTAACGGCGGCAGAGGCAGTAGGCGCCGTAGGCAATGCGGCGCGACGCAAGAAAGAGAAAACCATAGGCTCTATGATGCCACCCCCATGGCTAATGCACCCTCCATGACATCCCCCGCCTCTACCCTGCCTGGCCACGTCCGCCTGACCCAGGCCGCCGCCGTCGCCAGCCTGCTGGCCCTGATCGCGCTGTGCGTCGCCTGGGAGCTGTGGCTGGCGCCGCTGCGCCCGGGCGGCTCGCTGCTGGCGCTCAAGGCCCTGCCGCTGGTGCTGCCGCTGGCCGGGCTGCTCAAGCGGCGCATGTATACCTACCGGTGGCTGAGTCTGATGATCTGGCTCTATTGCACCGAAGGGCTGGTGCGGGCCACCAGCGACGCCGCCCCCAGCCGCTACTACGCCTGGGCCGAGGTGCTGCTGTGCCTGCTGCTGTTTACCGCCTGCACCCTGCATATCCGTTTGCGCCTGAAAGCGGCCAAGGCCGCCGCCCAGGCTGCACCCACTGCCCACTGATTGATGATTTGGACTGCCCCATGACCACCGCACTCCTCGATGCCCTGCGCAGCGCCGTAGGCCCCGCCCATGTTTTGACCAACGGCGATCTGACCGCCTACGAACGCGACTGGCGCGGCCGGATGCAGGGCAAGGCCCTGGCCGTGGTGCGCCCCGCCAGCACCCGGGAAGTGGCCGCCGTGGTCAAGGCCTGCGCTGCGGCGGGCGCGTCCATCATCCCGCAGGGGGGCAATACCGGCCTGTCGGTCGGCTCCACGCCGGATGCCAGCGGCACCCAGGTGGTGCTCAGCCTGACACGGATGCAGGCCATCCGCGCCGTCGATGCCGACAACCTGACCATCACCGTGGAAGCCGGCTGCATCCTGCAGAACCTGCAACAGGCGGCGCAGCAGGCGGGCTTTTTGTTCCCGCTGTCGCTGGCGGCCGAAGGCTCCTGCACCATCGGCGGCAACCTCGGGGCCAACGCCGGCGGCACCCAGGTGGTGCGCTACGGCAATACGCGCGAGCTGTGCCTGGGGCTGGAAGTGGTCACGCCCCAGGGCGACATCTGGGACGGCCTGACCGGCCTGCGCAAGGACAACACCGGCTACGACCTGCGCAACCTGTTCATCGGCAGCGAAGGCACGCTGGGCATCATCACCGCCGCGACGATGAAGCTCTTTCCCCAGCCCGTCGCACGTCTGACCGCCTTTGCCGCCGTGCCCAGTATGGAGGCCGCCGTGCGCCTGCTGGGCCTGGCGCACCGACACCTGTCGGCCGGGCTGACCGGCTTCGAGGTGATGGGGCAGTTCGCCCTGTCCCTGGTGGTCAAGCACATGCCGCAACTGCGCGTGCCGTTTGCCGGCATGGACGGCGCCCCCTACTGCGTGCTGCTGGAGAACAGCGACAGCGAATCCGAGGAACACGCCCGCCAGCGCTTTGAAAGCCTGCTGGAGCTGGCCTTCGAGGACGGCTGCGTGCTGGACGCCGTGGTGGCCGAAAACCTCACCCAGGCGCACGACCTGTGGCATGTGCGCGAAAGCATTCCCCTGGCGCAGGCGCAGGAGGGGCTGAACATCAAGCACGACATTTCCCTGCCCACCTCGCGCATCCCGGCCTTCGTGGACCACGCCGATGCGCTGCTGCAACGCGAGATTGCCGGGGTGCGGCTGGTCAATTTCGGCCACCTGGGCGACGGCAACCTGCACTACAACGTGCAGGCGCCCGCAGATGCCGATGGCAAGGCCTTCCTGCGCGAGCAGGAACCGCGCGTCAATGCCCTGGTGTACGAGGCCGTGGCGCAGTTCGGCGGCTCGTTCTCCGCCGAGCATGGCGTGGGGCAGCTCAAAACCGCCCAACTGGAGCGCTACGAATCCCCCGTGGCGCTGACCATGATGCGGGCCATCAAGCAGGCGCTCGACCCGCAGAACCTCATGAACCCCGGCTGCGTGCTGGCCAAAAATTAAGGGCACCGCGATGACGACGACTTCCCGCCCCGCTACGCCCCCCGTTCGCCACCAGTACGAAGACCTGCTGCGCCACGTCTACTTTCACGGCGCGGACAAGGGCGACCGCACCGGCACCGGCACGAAAAGCGTGTTCGGCCACCAGATGCGCTTTGACCTGTCCGAAGGCTTCCCACTGGTCACGACCAAGAAAGTTCACCTCAAAAGCATCATCCTGGAGCTGCTGTGGTTCCTGCGCGGCGACAGCAACGTGCGCTGGCTGCAAGAGCGCGGCTGCACCATCTGGGACGAATGGGCGGCTGCGGACGGCAGCCTCGGCCCCGTCTATGGCGTGCAA
>JAHRXD010000259.1 GCA_019104825.1 Comamonas sp. | reverse complement strand
TGCATCAGGTCGTCGATGTTGAGCATGGGTTCGCCGAAGAACGCATCCCCGCCCTGGGTTTGCAGTTGCAGCAAACCGCGCTGGATGGCCCCCACGCTGGCGGCCGAGATGTTGCCGTAGTCGGTAGTGAACTGCTTGGCGTTGTCGCCCACGTATTGCAGCATGGAGCGCAGGTCTTTCAAGTCCAGGAGCAGCAGGCCGTTGTCGTCCGCCACCTTGAAGACGATGGTCAGCACGCCCATCTGCGTGTCGTTCAGGCCCAGCATCCGGCCGATCAGCTGCGGCCCCATGTCCGAAATGGTGGCCCGCACCGGGTGGCCCTGCTGCCCGAAAACGTCCCATAGCTGCGTGGGGCAGGCCACCGATTCGGGTGACTCGATACCGCGCTCGGCCAGAACCTGGGCCATTTTGGTGCCGATGCTGCCGCTTTGGCTGATGCCCGTCAGATCGCCCTTGATGTCGGCCATGAACACTGGGACACCGGCCAGAGACAGACTTTCCGCCATTTTCTGCAGGGTGACGGTCTTGCCCGTGCCGGTGGCCCCGGTGATCAGACCGTGGCGATTTGCCAACGGTAAAAGCAGTTCGCACGGGCCGCTGGCGTTAAGGGCAATGGGCAGGGCTAAGGCCATATTCGGGTTTCCTCTCGGAGGGCTTGAAGTCAAACGTAGAATCCTCGGTTCCCGAGATTAAACCAAGACAAAAGGAATTCTTGTGGCAGGACACAGCAAATGGGCCAATATCCAGCACCGCAAAGGTCGCCAGGACGAGAAGCGTGGCCGTATCTGGACGCGCATTATTCGTGAAATCATCGTTGCCGCCCGCCAAGGCGGGGGTGACCTGAATGCCAACCCGCGCCTGCGCCTGGCCGTGGACAAGGCCAAGGCCGCCAACATGCCCGCCGACAATATCAAGCGCAACATCGACAAGGCCACGGGCAACCTCGACGGCGTGACCTACGAGGAAATCCGCTACGAGGGCTACGGCATCGGCGGTGCGGCCATCATCGTCGACACCATGACCGACAACCGCGTGCGCACGGTGGCCGAAGTGCGCCATGCCTTCAACAAATACGGCGGCAACATGGGCACGGAAGGCTCGGTGGCCTTCCAGTTCAAGCATGTGGGCCAGTTGATTTTTGCGCCGGGTACCAACGAAGACCAGGTGATGGAAGTCGCCCTGGAGGCCGGTGCCGAAGATGTGATCGCCGACGACGAAGGCGCCATCGAAGTGTTGACCGCCCCCGGCGATTTTGAAGCCGTGAAAAACGCCCTGGAAGCCGCGGGCCTGACGCCGGAAGTGGCCGAAGTGACCATGCGGGCCGAAAACACCATTGCCCTGGAAGGCGAGGACGCCGAGCGGATGCAAAAGCTGCTGGACGTACTGGAAGACCTGGACGACGTGCAAAACGTCTATCACAACGCAGAATTATGAAAATACTCGTTATCGGCGGCGGTGGCCGCGAGCACGCCCTGGCGTGGAAGCTGGCCCAGTCGCCCAAGGCGACCAAGGTCTTTGTGGCGCCCGGCAATGGCGGCACCGCCCTGGCCGGCGGCAAGCTGGAAAACCTGCCGATCACCGATGTGACGGCCCTGCGCGAATGGGCGCAGGCAGAAAAAATCGGCCTGGCCGTGGTCGGCCCCGAAGCGCCGCTGGCTGCT
Organism: Comamonas sp.; assembly: GCA_019104825.1. Taxonomy (GTDB): domain Bacteria; phylum Pseudomonadota; class Gammaproteobacteria; order Burkholderiales; family Burkholderiaceae_C; genus Comamonas; species Comamonas nitrativorans. The sequence goes on along the minus strand of JAHRXD010000259.1, from coordinate 4,176 downwards.
GGCGTGGTCGATGAGTTTCGTGCTCACGGCCTGAAAATCTTCGGCCCCACCAGGGCAGCTGCGCAACTGGAAAGCTCCAAGGCCTTTTCCAAGGCCTTCATGCAGCGCCACGGCATCCCCACCGCCGCTTACGACACCTTCACCGACCCAGCCGCAGCCCACGCCTACATCGACAAGCTGGGCGCCCCCATCGTCATCAAGGCCGATGGTCTGGCCGCCGGCAAGGGCGTGGTCGTGGCCATGACGCTGGAGGAAGCCCACGCGGCCGTGGACTTCATGCTGGTGGACAACAAGTTCGGCGTGCAGCACAACGAGGGCGGTGCCCGCGTGGTGATCGAGGAATTTCTGGCCGGGGAAGAGGCCAGCTTCATCGTGCTGGTGGATGGCAAGAACGTCTGCGCCCTGGCCACCAGCCAGGACCACAAGCGTCTGAAAGACGGCGACGAAGGCCCGAACACGGGCGGCATGGGGGCGTATTCGCCAGCGCCTGTTGTGACGGCCGACGTGTACGGTCGCGCCATGCGCGAAATCATCCTGCCCACCGTGCGCGGCATGGAAAAGGATGGCGTACCGTTCACCGGCTTTCTGTACGCCGGGCTGATGATCGACGCCCAGGGCCAGCCGAAAACGCTGGAATTCAACACCCGCATGGGCGATCCGGAAACCCAGCCCATCCTGATGCGCCTGAAGACCGATCTGGTCGATGTGCTGCTGGCTGCGACCGACGGGCGTCTGGAGCAAGTCGAGCTGGAATGGGATCGCCGCACCGCGCTGGGCGTGGTCATGGCCGCGGCAGGCTACCCGGAAGCCCCCCGCAAGGGTGACCTGATCACCGGCCTGCCTGCAGAAGCGGATGATGCCGTGGTGTTCCATGCAGGTAGCGAACTGGATGCAGACGGCAAGCCGCGCACCAGCGGCGGGCGCGTGCTGTGCGTCACTGCCCTGGCCGACAGCGTGCGCCAGGCCCAGCAGCGTGCCTACGATGCGGCCCGCAGCATCCATTTCGACGGGATGCAATACCGCCGCGACATCGGCTACCGCGCCATCAAGGGGTAAAGACATGACGGCAGTGGACAGCGCCAGCGTGCGGGCCTATTTGCTGGGCCTGCAAGAGCGCATCACCAGCGCCCTGGAGCAAGCCGAAGGCCCGCAAGGCGCCCGCTTCGTGCGGGACGCCTGGGCCAAAGGCCCCGAGGAGCGGCTGCAGGGCGACGGCGTGACCAGAATCCTGGAACGGGGCCGGGTGTGGGAGCGGGCCGGTTGCGGCTTCTCCCATGTGCGCGGGGCGCAGCTACCGCCTTCGGCCACCCAGCACCGCCCGGAACTGGCCGGTGCGCCGTTCGAGGCCATGGGCGTGTCGCTGGTGTTCCACCCCGTCAATCCCTACGTGCCCACGGTGCATATGAACGTGCGCATGATCCGCGCCCAGGCCGCCGGGCAAGAGGCCGTGTGCTGGTTCGGCGGCGGCATGGATTTGACGCCGGTGTACGGCTTTGACGAAGATGCCGTGCATTTTCATGGCGCCTGCCGCAATGCCCTGGCGCCTTTCGGTGCCGATCTGTACCCACGTTTCAAGACCTGGTGCGACGAGTATTTCTACCTCAAGCACCGGCAGGAGCAGCGCGGCATCGGCGGCATCTTCTTCGACGATTTTGCCGAGCTGGGCCAGGAACAGGGCTTTGCCATGCTGCAAAGCGTGGGCTATGCCTTTCTGGGCGCTTACCTGCCCATCGTGGAAAAGCGTCAGGCCATGCCGTATGGGGAACAACAGGTCGATTTCCAGCGTTACCGCCGAGGCCGCTACGTGGAATTCAACCTGGTCTGGGATCGGGGTACGCATTTTGGTCTGCAATCGGGCGGGCGCACGGAATCGATCCTGCTGTCGATGCCGCTGCACGCCGACTGGAGCTACCAGCGCCAGGACCCGCCTGGCAGCCCCGAGGCCGAGCTGCTCACCAAATACCTGGTGCGCCGCGACTGGATTAACGCCTAAATCTATAATTTTTTTATCCGCCCCGGTTCTTTTCATGCCGGGGCATTTTTTACTCCACCAGATTCACCTGCCCTGATGAGCATCCCCCAAGACACCGCCGCCAAAAAAGACCTGACCAAACTGCAACGCGCCATCATCGATGGGCTGGAGGATGTCAAGGCCCAAGACATCCAGGTCTTCAACACCGAGCATTTGTCCCCGCTGTTCGAGCGCGTCATCGTTGCCACCGGTACCTCCAACCGCCAGACCAAGGCCATTGCCAGCAGCGTGCGCGATGCCGTGAAGAAGGCCGGTTTTGCCGTGCCGCGCCATGAGGGCGAGGCCAATGGCGAATGGATCATCGTCGATTGCAACCAGGCCGTGGTGCATATCATGCAGCCGGCCATCCGCCAGTACTACCGGCTGGAAGAAATCTGGGGGGAAAAACCCGTGCGCGTGAAGCTGGGCGGCGGCAAGGTCTCCAAACGCACCGCTTCGGAAGACGCCAGCGCCGACACCGCTGCGGCAGCCCCGGCGAAAAAACCCGGTGTGCGCAAGACGGCCGGCACCGCAGCGGCCACAACGGGCGCCGCCAAACCGCGTGCCGCCAGCACGGCCAAAGCCGGTACTGCCAAGACTAGTACAGCCCGTACCGCCAGCGCCGCCAAGGCCCCGGCCAAAAAAGCCGTGACCACCACCAGGGTGGCCGGCGGTGCCGCCGCTGCGGTGAAAAAGGCTCCGACCCGTAAAACCGCCGCGCCCAAGGCCGATGCGGCCGTGAAGACCGTGGTCATCAAGCCCACCACCGCCCGTGGCGCTGCCAAGAAGCCCGGCGCGGTTCGCGCAGCAGCCAAGACCACCGCTAAAACGACCGCCAAGAAGGCATGAGGCTGTTCATCGTCGCCGTCGGCCAGCATGTGCCCGACTGGGCACAGACGGCCTACGACGATTACGCCAAGCGTTTTCCGCCCGAATTGAAGGTGGAACTCAAGGCCGTGAAAACCGAGCCGCGCAGCTCCAAGACCCTGGCCACGCTGTACGCGGCCGAGCGCAAGCGCATCGAGGCCGCCATCCCCAAGGGCTGCCGCATTGTCGTGCTGGACGAGCATGGCTCGGCGCTGCGCACCACGGCCCTGGCCCAGCGCCTGAAAAACTGGCAGCTGGAGGGCGACGACGTGGCCCTGGTCATCGGCGGGCCGGACGGGCTGGAGCCGGAGTTCAAGCAGGCCGCACACGAGCGCATCCGCCTGTCCGACCTGACCCTGCCGCATGCCATGGTGCGCGTGCTGCTGATCGAGCAGCTGTACCGCGCCTGGTCGGTGAATGCGGGCCATCCTTACCACCGTGAATAAAAAGGAGCTGTTGCCGCTTGATCTAATTGGATTTCAGACATAAAACGCTCTGAAATCCTTATGGATACAGCGGAAACAGCTCTCTTTACCGATATGCCCCCCTGGATTTACCTGGCTTCACAAAGCCCCCGGCGCAGCCAATTGCTGCAACAACTGGACATTGCCCACGAACTGCTGCTGCCCGGCAGCGGTGAGGATGCCGAAGCGCTGGAAACGGTGCTGCCGGGCGAAGCCCCGGTGGACTATGTGCAGCGCGTGACCGGCCTGAAGCTGGAGGCGGCCGTCCGGCGCCATGCCCGGCGCGGCTTGCCGCCGGCCGCCATTCTGTGTGCCGATACCACGGTGGCACTGGGCGCTGCCATTCTGGGCAAGCCGCAGGACGGCGACGATGCCGCCCGGATGCTGACGGAGCTTTCCGGGCAGATGCACCAGGTGTTCACCGCCGTGGCGGTAGCCTGGGAAGACCGGCGCTGGGCTGCGCTGTCGGTATCACAAGTGCAGTTTGCCCAGCTCACGCCGGAGCAGATCGCCGCCTACGTCGCCAGCGGCGAGCCGATGGGCAAGGCCGGCGCCTACGGCATTCAGGGGCGGGCGGCGGCGTTCATCGCCCATATCGAGGGCAGCTACACCGGCATCATGGGCCTGCCGCTGTTCGAGACGGCGCAGCTTTTGCGCAGCGCTGGGGTGTTGAAAAGCTAAAGCTCAGAACCTGTTCACGATCTTTTCATGGTGCCCGTTGCCCCGCCACGGCGGCAGTTGCACGCCGCAAACCGCAGTCGCCCTGGTGGGGCGGCGTGTATTTGCAACGCCGCAGATGCTGTCTTGGCGAGGCAACCCTTCGGGCAAGGCAGC
>JAHRXD010000256.1 GCA_019104825.1 Comamonas sp. | reverse complement strand
AAGGCCCGCGCCAGCGGGTACTGCGTGGGGTCGAGGCGGCGCTTTTGCGGCCGCATCCAGCGTTTGAGGTGGCGCACGGCGGCCAGCGCCGCTTCCTGGCCTTGCAGCAGCTCGGTCAGCAGGGTCTCGAAGCGGCTGCGGCAGCCGTAGTCCTGGTCGATGGCCGCCACGATGGCCTCGCGGTGCTCCAGCAGCAGGCGGTGCAACTGGCGCAGGTCGGCCCGGCGCTCCTGCACGCCGGGGTTGCGCTGGCGCTGGAAAGCGGCCCGCTGTGCGGCAAAAACCTCGCGCAAACGGGCGGGCAGGTGTTCGGGGGCGGGGGTGAGAAAGGGGGTCATGAGGGGGTACTCCTAGGCAGCCTGGCGCAGCAGTTCGGCGCATTTCTCGCCGATCATGATGCTGGGGGCGTTGGTGTTGCCGGTGGTCAGCGTCGGCATGATGGAGGCATCGGCCACGCGCAGCCCGTCGATGCCGTGGACGCGCAGGTCGGGGCCGACGACGGCCAGCGGGTCGCTGTGCGGCCCCATCCTGCAGGTGCCGACGGGGTGGTATTCGGTATCGGCGTGGCGGCGCATTTCCTCGGCGATGGCCTCGGGGTCGTCCGCTGCCAGGGGGCGCACCATCGCGCCGCGCCAGGGGGCCAGGGCGGGGTCGTTCATTACCGCCAGCCCCTTTTGCACGCCGCGCACCATGTGCGGCAGGTCGTCCGGGGCGCTGAAATAGCGCGGGTCGATCAGCAGGCTGTCGCGCGTATCGGCGCTGGCCAGGCGCACTTCGCCCCGGCTTTCGGGGTGCGTGAGCGTGACGTGCAGGCCAAAACCGTGGCCCCAGTGCAGTTTGCGGCTGTGGTCGTCGACCATGGCGGCAACGAAGGTGAGCTGGATGTCGCTGGCCCGCAGGCCCGGCGCGGTGTGCAGGAAGGCCACGGCCTCGGCCACGTTGCTGGTGATGGGGCCGCTGCGCTGGCGCTGCCATTCCCGGATGCCGCGCAGCAGTTGCACGGCGCCCGAGGGGCAGATGCCGAAGCCCGCCTCGCCCCCGGGGCTGTGCCAGTTGAGCGAGGCGGTGATGTGGTCCTGCAGGTTCTGCCCCACGCCCGGCAGCGCGTGCAGCACGGCAATGCCGTGCCGGGCCAACTGCGTCGCCGGGCCGATGCCCGAACACATCAGGAGCTGGGGCGAGCCGTAGGCGCCGCCCGAGAGCACCACTTCGCGCCGCGCCCGCAGCACGCGCTCCTGCCCGCCCTGCACAACACGCACGCCCACGGCGCGGCGGCCTGTCCAGGCGATGGCCAGGGTTTGCGTGCGGGTCAGCACCTGCAGATTGGGGCGCTGCGCATGGGGCGCGAGGTAGGCGCGGGCCGCGCTGCAACGCTCGCCCCCGCGCTGCGTGGCCTGGACGGGGCTGCAGCCTTCCTGCTGGGCACCGTTGTAGTCCGGCGTGGGCGCAATGCCCTGCGCGGCGCAGGCGTGCAGAAAGGCTTGCGTGGTGGGAAAGCGGCTGCGCAGCCAGTCCACACCCAATGGGCCGCCCGCGCCGTGGTAGTCGTTGGCGCCGAAGCAGGCGCTGTCCTCGGCCTTTTTGAACAGGGGCAGCACGCTGTCGTAATCCCAGCCCGGGTTGCCCAGCGCCGCCCAGTGGTCGTAGTCGCTGCGGTGGCCCCGGCAGTAGATCATGGCGTTCACCGCGCTGCTGCCGCCCAGCACGCGCCCGCGCGGCTGAAAGCCCTGGCGGCCATGCAGGCCCGGCTGCGGCACGGTGGCGTAGTGGGCGGAATGGCGGGGCAGCCGCGCCTCGGCCACGAAACCCAGCGGGGCGCGGATGAAGGCGCTGCTGTCCGGCCCGCCCGCTTCGACCAGGCAGACGGTGGTGGCCGGGTCTTCGGTCAGGCGGCTGGCAATCACGCAGCCGGCAGAACCTGCACCGATGACGAGGTAGTCGAATTCCATCATGTCTCCTTATATTGATAGCTTTTTCCGCTGATAAATAAAAGATTTCAGATTGATAACTATCTGAAATCCAATAGATACCAGCGGTAGAAGCTCTGTTTTTTTAATGATCCAGAATATTCCGCGCCGCCGCCCGTGCCGTCAGGATGCAGCCCGGCAGAAACGTGCCTTCCAGCGAGCGCTTGCCCGATGCCCCGCCGCCGCCAAAGCCCGCCGCCTCGCCCACGCAGTACAGGCTGTCAATGGGCTGGCCGCTGCCATCCAGCACGCGGCTGTGCAGATCGGTTTGCAGCCCGCCCAGGCTTTTGCGCGTGATCAACTGGGTGTGGATGGCGATGAACGGCCCCGCGCCCGGCTGTTGCAGCGGCGCGGGCTGGCAGGTGCGCAGGCGGTCGGGCTGCCACTGCCGCGCCTGCAGGATGCGGCGCACCTGGCTGTCGCTGTCCGGCTGGCCGCCGGGGGCAAACAGGCCATCCCAGGCATTGACCGTGGCCTGCAACTGCTCCACGCGGATGTCGTGCGAGGCGGTGAGCTGGTTCATCCGGCCCGCCAGTTCCGCCAGCGTATCGGCCACGATGAAGTGCGGGCTTTGCCGCGCCATCTGGTCGACCAGGCGGTGGTTGCCCAGCAGCGTCTCCTTCACAAAGCGCAGAAACTGCCGGTCGCGGATGCGCGGGTTGTGCTCCGCCCCGGAAATGGCAAATTCCTTCAGGGCAATGCGGCGGTTCAGTAGCTGCCACGTCCAGGGCTGCTCCTGCGCGGCCACTTGCTGGCACAGCCAATGGGTGTCAAAGCCGGTGACCAGCGGCTCTGGCCCGATGCGTTCGCCCCGGTGGTTCAGCCACAGCGCCGATTTGCACGGAATCAAGGAAAGGCCGTGGCCGGGAAAGTGCGGGAACGGGTGGGGAATACCGGCGGCGTAGTTCCACATCTCGCCCGCGTGGGTGATGCGAGCGCCCAACTGGTCGGCGGCCCAGTGGTGCAGGCGCCCATCGGCAAAGGGGTGGGCGCCGTTGAGCATGGCCCCAGGCAACGGCCTGCCTGCAGGCCAGTTGCGTCGCGTCTCCTCGTGGCTGCCGTTGATGCCGCCCGTGGCCAGCACCACCACGGGAGCGTGCAGGCGCACCTCGTGCCCCGTGGTTTCGTCGATGGCCATGGCGCCCGTTACGCGCCCGATGGCATGTTCCAGTGCGGTGACGCGATGGCGGTGCAGTATGGTCAGCCGCCCGCCCTGGCCTGCGGCGTGCATCTGTTCGATCAGCCGCAGCGTCATGAAGCGCGACGTGCCCCAGACGATGTGGTACCGCGCCACGCTGTTGCCGTCGCCTTTCAATCCGCGCTCGACCAGGTTCACGGCGGGCATGAAGCGGATGCCTTCGCCCAGCAGCCAGTCGTACACCTGCGGGCGCGATTGCTCCACGTAGTAGCTAGCCCACTGCCGGGGCCAGTGGTCATCCTCGGCCAGTTCGCCAAAGCGCAGCCAGTCGGCCAGGGCGCGTTCGGGGCTGTCGGCAATCTTGCGCCTGGCCTGCAGGGGCGTGCCCACCAGCGCCATGCCGCCAAAGGCCCACAGCGCCAGGCCGCCCAGGCGTTCGGGCGTATCGCGATCGACCAGCGTTACGTGCTGGCCTGCCCGCAGCAATTCAAGCGCAGTGACGATGCCTGCCAGCCCGCCGCCGATGATGAGGGCGTCGGTTTTTTTTTCTACCGCCATGTCCATGTCTCCTTGGAATGCCCTGCACGATAGCCCGTTAAGATGGTCGATGATTGACTTTTGAGGACAGAAAAATTGACTTTGGATGCCACTGCCTCGCTAGGCTGGGTAAACACCGTGCTGGCCGCCGCCGAGGCACTGGGCGTGCCGCGCGAGCAACTGCTGGCACAGGCGGGCCTGCCCCCCGATGCGCTGGAGCGCGAGCGCTGGCCCATGGACCACCTGACCCGCCTGTGGCGCTCGGCGGTGCAATGCACCGGGGACGCCAGCTTTGGCCTGAAAGTCGGCGCCCAGGCCGGGCTGGACAATTTCAGCGTGGTGGGCGATGTGTTGCAGTCGGCCGCCAGCCTGCGTGCGGCGATTGGCTGGGTGCAGAAGTACCAGCGGCTTATCAGTGACGGCGGGCGCTTTCAGATGCTGGCGGGCAGCCAGGCCAGCTGGCTTATCTACCACCCGCGCCAGGGGGTGCTGCCCTTCAGCCCGCACCAGATCGAGGCCGTGCTGGCCACCGTGCTGGCGCTGGCGCGGCGGCTGGCCGGGCGGGCGTTGGTGCCGCAGGCCGTGCAGTTCAACCAGCCGCGCATCGGCCTGCTGGCGGGTTACCACACTGCGTTTGGCTGTGCCGTGCAGTTCGAGCAGGCTTTCAGCGGGCTGTTGCTGGCCAATAGCGTACTGGACGCCCCCTTGCCCCAGGCCGATGCGCTGCGGGCCCACGACCACCACCGCCATGCCACCCAGCGGCTGGCCGCGCTCAGTATCCGGACGGACTGGCGGCAGGCGCTGCACGCCTGGCTGGCGAGCAGCCTGCAAAGCGGCCATGTGCCGACGCGCCTCCTGGCCGCCCAGGCAGTGGGGTGTAGCGAGCGTACCCTGGCGCGGCGCCTGCAGGCGCAGGGCACCAGCTTTGCGCAGTTGTTCGATGGCGCCCGGCGCGAGCAGGCCCTGCAGGCCGTGGCGCAGACCGATCAGCCGCTGGCCGACATCGGCCAGCAACTGGGCTTTGCCGAACCGGCGGTGTTCTGGCGGGCCTTCAGGCGCTGGACAGGGCTTACTCCTGCACAGTGGCGGGCGCAGCATCCAGCTGCACGCCCCGCAGACTGCGGCTGAACGAGGTGGCGCTGGGGTTGTCCACGAACACGCACTGCTTGCCCGTGCGCTTGCAGAAGTCCTTGACGCGCCAGTAGGCGTTGTGGCTGATGCAGCCGGTCTGGCAGATCACCAGATCGGCGGCAGCCAGCACCGCGTCCAGGGCGCTGTGCTTGTCGTCGATGCCGCCGTCGTGGTGGGCGAACTGGCCGCCGGCCTTTTCGATCACGGCGCGGTAGTTGGCCACGTTGGTGTGGCGCCCGCCCACGCACACGACTTTCTTCGCGTGCAGCTGCAAGACGGGTTCCGGCGCAGGCTCCGACACTGACGGGGCGGGCTGCAGGGCCTCGATCGCTTGCTGGCGGATCAGGCGCTCGGATTGGGTCAGGGCGTGACGCAATTCGGCGTTCTGGGTCTGTAGCTGGCTCTGGTGCTGCGTCAGCAGCTCTATTTTTTTCTGGAGTTTGGCGACCAGATCATGCTCGGGCAGCTCGTTTTTCAGCCGATCGATGTCCTGCTGCAGGAAAGTGATGCGCGAGGCCTGGCCGATGGCGTGGGCGCGTGCCTGCACCAGTTCGGTGTGCAGATGCTCGATTTCGTTGGATTTTTCGGTAATCACGCGGGTGCAGCGCTCCTGAACCCGACCCAGTTCCTGGGTCAGGACAGCGTTTTCCCTGGCCAGTGCCTGCACCTGGGCGACATCCACGCGCACGGCGGCGCCAGCCTGGTGTTGCAGCATGTGCATGTCGCGCAGCAGCACTTCCTGTAGCACGTCGTCGCAGCGCGGGTGGGTCAGTGCAGCCCAGAAAGCGCCCGAAACATCCCCCAGCCGCACAGCCTGGGCCCAGAGCTGGGCGACGGCCTTGGCATCCTTGGCGGCGCGGAAGGCGCGGATGTGCGGGGCGAAACGCGCTTCCAGATCCTTGTGGAACAACTCGGTCAGGCGGGTGCGCTTGCCGCATTCGGCCACTGCGCCCAGGTGGATGTCGTAGTCATCGGCCACGGGCGGATTGGCCAGGGCCTTGTGTACCAACTGGCGCAGCCGTGCCAGGGGAAAGCACACGCCGATGACCGGGCAGTGGCATTGCTGGGGCAGATCCCACAGACGGCGGCGGCGCGAACCGGTGGACGTGGGGGCGGGGGTGCTGCAGGCGTCGCACATAGAAAGAGTCTCCAAAACAAGAACGATTCGTATTCTAAATAAAAATAAATCTCATTCATAGATTTTTTTGTTGACCCTTTCGGGAAAGATGCAACGGCCTGTTAGGCTTCTTCGTCTACGGGACAAGAAAAAGGAGGGATGCCGATGCTGCATCGTCTATGGCGGGCCGCGGTGGCGGTCGGAACCAGTGTGCTGGCGCTGCTGGGCTGCGACCAGCAGCGCATCGACGCGCTGGAAGAGGGGCTGTCCACCGAGGCCGACGTCCGCGCCCAGTTCGGCGAACCGGCCACCATCTGGCCCGAGCAGGATGGCGGGCGCACCTTTGAATACAACCGCCAGCCCATGGGGCACCAGAATTTCATGATCACCATTGGCGCCGATGGCCGGATGAGCGCCCTGCGCCAGGTGCTGGCCCCGCACGTCTTTGAACAGGTGCAGCCGGGCATGAGCCAGGAACAGGTGCGCCGCCTGCTGGGCCAGCCGGCCAAGCGCATGACCTACGACCTGAAGCAGGAAACCGACTGGGACTGGCGCTGGGTCGATCCGCCCGCGCGGGAGATGGTGTTTACCGTCACCTTTGGCGCCGATGGCCGGGTGCTGCGCTCGGGCAGCATCGAGAAACTGCCGGAGGGGCGTTAGCGATGGCGTCTTCTGCAGCGGTGGCGTATGCCTACCTGGGCACGGCGATCATTGCCGAAGTGATCGGCACCTCGGCGCTGAAGGCGTCGGACAGCTTCACCCGGCTGTGGCCCAGCCTGGTCACGGTGCTGGGGTATGCGCTGGCGTTCTATTGCCTCTCGCACACCCTGAAAACCATTCCTACCGGCGTGGCCTACGCCATCTGGTCGGGCGTGGGCATCGTGCTGATTTCGCTGGTCGGCTGGTTCTGGCTGGGGCAGCGCCTGGATGCCCCGGCGCTGCTGGGCCTGGGCTTGATCATCGCCGGGGTGCTGGTGATCAATCTGTTCTCGAAAACCGTGGGGCATTGAAAATCCATAGCGGCTACCGCTGGCAATGCCATTGTTTTGCACTTGTTATGGTTTAACAACCATCCTGAATGGTTAGGCTGAATCACTTTCGAACGTGTCCATGAGCAAGAAGGTTCCAGGTGATCTTTGGTGTTGGTTTATTAGCGGCACCAGCCTCTTGAAATGATCGGTGTTGCAATGCACATCCAAAGCAGCCCGATCCGGCCACTCTTCTATGAATATGAAATGTCCAGAGTCTTTCTGATCTATGAAAAGATCGTAGGCTATGCAAAGCGGCTCGGCTTTTGTTTTTTCCACCAGTTCGCGATACAACGGAATTACCACATTGATGCAATCTGGCTTGATGAAGTCTTGAGCGATGACTTTGAGCATAAGTTGCGTACCCGATATTTGGTCTAACGGTCTAGGCAAGCTGCCCGCAGAATGCAGGTCGGCTTGAACGGTGGGTTCAGGATAACGCTATTAGCTTGTATGCCAAGCACGGTAGCAATAATAACAACCATTAATTTTTAGGGCCGGATTTGCAGCTTTAGCCACCGATACAGCTCCGCTGCAATCCTGGCTTGAACAAATAGTTAGAGTCCCTTGCCGTTTAATGTGTCCATAAGACGAGAGCTAACGCAATAGCGGCTGGTATGGCCTGCACAAACAGAATTTTTTTACTGGCTGTAGTGGCACCATAGAGACCAGCTATGAGGATGCAAGCCAGGAAAAAGACCTTGAACGCGTATCCAGACGTACCTTGAACAAGACCAAAAATCAAGCCGGCAGCCAAGAATCCGTTGTACAGCCCTTGGTTGGCGGCCAACACCTTCGTCTGGTTGGCTAACTCCTGGCTTAAGCCAAATGCTTTACGACCGGCAGGTTTTGTCCAAAGGAACATTTCCAGGACAAGAATGTAGATGTGGATTAGGGCAATGGTTCCGACCACGATGTTTGAAATGAGGAGCATGATTACCTATCAATGGGCGCTAACGCCTGAGTTAAGCCGACCTGCGAAGTAGGCGTCGGGTTGAATGAATGGTTAGAGCGATGACCGCAATGCACGAAGCCAGCCGCCCGATAGAAAAAACCGAGGAAACGTAATCCACTGCTCCAGGAGTATGCGTGACAGCGCGTTGCCAATGCCAGTAAACGGCTCCGGCGGATTGACCTCTGCATTATGCCCGTGCCCTTGCAAAGCGATAGAAATAACTGTTACGGCGATACCCGACAAGGCCAAGCTCCAAGATAGCTGTGCTACCCCTACGATTAGCGTGATGTTGCCCGCAAGGAACAGTGGAACCAAGATAATGTGTAGCAGCAGATTAAATCGTGATTGATGATTGCGGGAGTAGCCCTGCCATTGCCAATGAAGTAGTTTTCTGAGATTCATGATCGTCATGTAGCGCCCTAACGCTTGAGCTCAGCCGCCGCCGGAGCGCGAAGCGCGGAGGGAACCAAACCGCGCAGCGGTTTGGCGATCGGCTGCAGCGACTTGTTGGACGGCAATGTGCCAAGGGTATTGAAGCTACTCATTGTTTCGCCGATGTTGAATGCTTCATATTCATGTACACGCCGCCTTGCTGAAGTTCATCAAGCATTTGGCTGAGGCGCTTATCCTTTGTTTCCTGGCGCTTGGCCCGGTTGATCCAGCCAATGTAGTCGTTTTGCTGGTATGCCGGTCGCTCCTTGTAAGCAGACATCAAGTTCCGCTCTTCGAGCGCAACTTTTACAAAGTCAGGCATCGGATGCTTTGGCCGCTTCAAGTTTGAAAAGTCGCTACTCATTACCTTGTACCCTCCTTTGCCGCCCAACGGGCGAGGTAAGCCGACCGCAGAATGCGGGTCGGCTTGACCGAAATGTTAGAGCCAGAAGCCAAAACAGAAACCACTGAATTGACGACGGGCACAAACTGCGAAAAAGCACAGCGCCACCGAGGCAGCGCAGCGCTTGAAAAACGATAGCTGGTGGTGCTTGCTACACAAGGGCTGGAGGTCAAAAAGACTGGAAACCTGCGCCGCCCATGCAGGCGAAGCCGGGAGAAACGGCAAACCCAGCGCTGTACAACGCTTGAGAAAATAAATGCCGTTTGAATCAACATGGGCTAAATAAAGCAGGGATTTCTTTGGGACTAACGCCCAGGTTAAACGGCGCCGGAGCGCGAAGCGTGGAGGGCACCAACACTGGCTATGAAAATGGCGAAGCCATGGCCAGTGTTGGCGTCCGCGTTGAACCGAAAGTTAGACATTTTTCTAAAGACGGTAAGGAATTTTTGACTCACTAATTTTCACGTCGCCAAATGATGCGAGTGGACCAAATTTAAAGTGGATTAATGCAGCGAGTCCGCGCTTTGCCAAAGATTGGTCTCGGGTGGGGCCAATTCCGATTTCCTTAATCAGTACCTTTGGTGCTGGCACCTGAATATATGGGATTATTGACATTGGGCCGGCTCTAAACTTTGCATGCACCTCAATGTCCCAAGCCATGCGTATGACAAGCCGATGCTCCTTTTCTTCCGCAAAGCTTGGGTGCTTGAAATAAGATGCCAGCTGCTCAATTTCGAACGTTAAGTTTTGAACTGCTTGTTCGCGCTTCTTCGGATCGGTGAGTTTTATGTACTCTTGCCAATGTTTGTTTAGTGCTGCAGAAATTCGTTTCTTCTTTTCTGCATTGTCGTAAACGCAGGGAAATATTCCGCAACTTATAAATTTCTCCTTCGCTGCCTTGAGAAGGCCATCCAAGTCAAAGTGAATGCAGTAGCCTTGATTGCTTGGGCAATAGCCACGCCATTGGCTTAGAAGGTCCTTTTCTTCGGAGAAGGAGCACGTGAATATATTTTCAGCGTGGTAGGTGTCCAGGTTTTCGAGCGCCTTTGTTACCTCTTTAATGAAGTCGTCATAGGCGTTCCGATTCGCCTTAATTTTTTCTGTATTATATTTTGATTTATTTATGACCTCTTTGGCCAGAGTGATTGCGTGAAGAAATTCTTGCTCGTCATTCAAGAATTTTATGTTGGTGGCCCACAGCTGCTCACTCTGGACGATGCTGATCAGAGCGTTGGCTGTTGTGTAGTGGCCGTAATGCATAGTCGTGGCTTGAATGTCTAACGTTTGAGGTAAGCGGCTTGCGTAGCAAGTCCGCTTGACCGATGGGTTAGCTAACGGAAAAAACCGCAGAGCAGGTAGCTAATCAACTTTGAGAACAGACTCAAGACTGCTGCCGTTAGCGGCTTTGTAGCATTGCCGATAAAGAGTTAGCCAGTATTTGCGATCTTTTTTCTGCTCGTTGGGCACATCTTCCCAACTCGAAATATGCTGCATTAGCTTCAGCGCTACGGACTACTTCGACGCGGATTGAACTTCAACTGGTCCAGATACAGTAACGGATTCATTAGCCATAAATCTCTCCTCTGTTGTGTGAAAAGCTAACTAGAGTTAGACCGCCGCATGCTACCGATCTGGTGTGGTCTAAGTCAAGTGCCTAGTGTAAGTTTTCCCAGGTCAGACTCCATGGCGGCGGTAATTTAGACCGCCTAAAATTTTACGGATGAATATGCCCTCCGATTTGCTTGCTCCTGTTGCATCGCAGCCGCCTCGGTTGCTGGATTTGCTGCGCCAGCGCATTCGGCTGCTGCACTATTCCATCCGCACCGAGCAGGCGTATGTGGATTGGGCGCGGCGCTTCATTCTGTTTCATGGCAAACGCCATCCGCGCGAGATGGGCGTGCTGGAGGTGACTGCTTTCCTGACGCATTTGGCTGTGGAGCGCAACGTATCCGCCTCTACCCAGAACCAGGCCAAGGCCGCCATCCTGTTTCTCTATAGGAAAGTGTTGCAACAAGACTTGCCCTGGCTGGATGAGGTGGTTTCGGCCAAGAATGCACGCCGCCTGCCGGTGGTGCTGACGCAGCGCGAGGTGCGCGAGTTGCTGCTGCACCTGCAGGGCACGCAGTGGCTGGTGGCCTCGCTGCTGTATGGCACGGGTATGCGCATTCTGGAGGCACTGCGTCTGCGCGTGAAGGACGTGGAGTTCGAGCGGCGCGAGCTGATCGTGCGCGAGGGCAAGGGTAACAAGGACCGGGTGACGGTGCTGCCCGAGAACCTGATCGCGCCGCTGTGCGGGCAGATGGAGCGTGCCCGCGTACTGCACCGCAAGGATTTGGACGCAGGCCTGGGCGCCGTGTGGCTGCCCGATGCGCTGGCCGTGAAATATGCGAATGCCGCCACGGCCTGGGGCTGGCAGTATGTGTTCCCCAGCGCGGTGCGGTCGGTAGACCCGCACTCTGGTGTGGAGCAGCGCCACCATATGCTGGAACAGTCGGTGCAGAAGGCGGTGGCCCTGGCCGCACGCCGTGCGGGTATCGACAAGCCTTGCACGCCGCATGTGCTGCGGCATTCCTTTGCGACCCATATGCTTCAGGCAGGTTATGACATCCGCACCGTGCAGGAGTTGCTGGGCCACAAGGATGTGAGCACCACCATGATCTACACACATGTTCTGAACAAGGGCGGGCGCGGCGTACTGAGTCCGCTCGACGCGCTATGAGTCACGTTTCCCCGCTCTTTCCCGCTAGCCCCTTGCCGAACGCCTGCGCCTGGGCCGGGTTCAGCGAGGCGATCGGCTGGGGCCGGGGATGACGCTGCAGCGCAGGGTGGCGTGAGGTATCCGCGGATGTCGTGCTGCAGGCCGAGCACGCACGCGATGGCCTTGTGTCGCCGCAGATGGCCGATGCTGCTCCCGGAATTTGCTAGTTTAGTCATAGCTTCTGCCGTTGATAAGAAAATGGTTTCAGATGGTTTTATGCCTTAATCCATTTGTTTATGAGCGGTAGGAGCTATTTATTTTGGTTGAAATACGATGATGCCCATGCCCGCCAGGGCCACCAGCACGCCTGCGGCGTCCCACGGGGTGGGCCGCACCCCGTCCACCGCCCACAGCCAGGCAATGGCCACGCCGATGTAGACGCCGCCATAGGCGGCATAGACGCGCCCTGCGGCGCTGGCGTGCAGGGTGAGCAGCCAGGCGAATACGGCCAGGCTGACGGCGGCGGGCAGCAGCAGCCAGGCGGACTTGCCTTCTTTCAGCCACAGGTAGGGCAGGTAGCAGCCCAGGATTTCGGCGAGCGCGGTGGCGACGTACAGGGCGAGGGTGGACATTTTTTCTTGTTCCTTGTTTTTCCGAATCAGTGCGCGTCCCCGTCCAGCGACTGCAACTGCCCCAGCTGGTGCGCCAGCTCGATGGCCGATTCCACGCCCATCTTTTCAAAGATGTTGGCGCGGTGAAATTCCACCGTGCGCTGGGTGATGCCCAGGTGTTCGGCGATGTTCTTGTTGTAGTGGCCGCGCAGCAGTTCGCCCAGGACTTCGCGTTCGCGCGGGCTGAGGCTGGCCAGCGCCTGGCGCAGCCGCTGCGTGTGGCGCTGCGCCTGGGTCTGGCTGGCGGCGGCCTGCAGGGCCTGTTCGACGCGATCGACCAGCAGGTTGTCCTGGAACGGCTTTTCCAGAAAATCCCAGGCGCCGTTCTTGACGGCCTGCACGGCGGTGCTGACATCGCCGTGGCCGGTGAGGAACAGCACCGGCCAGGGGCAGCCCAGGGGCTTGAAATGCTCGAAGGTGACGGGCCCCGACCAGGGCTGCATCCGCACGTCCAGCAGTACCACCGCTGCGCCCCAGTCGGGGGCCTGGGCGGCGATGCCTTCGATGAAGGCCGGGCCGCTGGCCCAGCCGCAACTGCGCCAGCCGCGCGAGTCGAACAGCCAGGCCAGGCCGTCGCGGATGTCCGGGTCGTCGTCCACGATGTGGATGCAGGGGGGCAGGGATGTCATGGCTTGGGTGGGGCGGGTGTGCGGGGCAGGGTGACGGTGAACAGGGCGCCGCCCAGCAGCGGGTCGCGGCCCACGGCAATGCTGCCATGGTGCGCTTCGACGATGGAGCGGCAAATCGCCAGCCCCATGCCCATGCCGCCGGGCTGGGTGCTGAAAAAAGCGTCAAAAATCCGCCCCTCGTCTTCGGCGGGTACGCCCGGGCCGGTGTCGGCCACGGCCAGGGTGATGGCGCTGGCCGTCGCATCCAGGCGCACCTGTACCTGGGGGGATGGTGCCTGGGGCTGGATGGCCTGCCCGCGTGCGGCCCAGGCCAGGGCGTTGCTGCACAGGTTGTGCAGTAGGTGCTCCAGCAGCAACGCATCGCCTTGCACCGGGG
>JAHRXD010000240.1 GCA_019104825.1 Comamonas sp. | reverse complement strand
TGCCAGTGGCCTGGCACCCCGGGGGCTGATCTGCCTGGACCTGGGTCAGAGCACTGGTGGCTTCACCGACTGTCTGCTCCAGGCGGGCGCCGACAACGTGGTCGGAGTGGACGTGGGCCATGGCCAACTGCATCCCCGCCTCCAGAACCACCCCCAGGTCGTGACCCTGGAAGCCATCAACGCCCGGACCCTGGACCGGGCCCTGTTGGCAGATCATGTTCCCGCAGCAGGTTTCGACCTGATCGTGGGTGACCTCTCCTTCATCTCCCTGACCCTGGTGCTGCCCGCCGTGGTGCGCCTGCTCAAACCGCACGGGCAATTGCTCATGCTGGTCAAACCCCAGTTCGAGCTGCAACCCGGCCAGGTCGGCAAGGGCGGCATCGTGCGCGACCCGGCGCTGTACGCCGAGGTCGAGCAGCGCATCCGCACCTGTCTGGCCGATCTGGGGCTGGAGGTGAAGGCCTGGCTGGATTCCCCCATCACCGGCGGCGACGGCAACCACGAGTTTTTCGTCCACGCCCAACAAGGGGCGCAGGTGCAGCACCTGGACGCGCCCCTGCCCGAACAGCCCGCCACCGCCAAACCGGCCCGCGTCTCGCGCACCCTGCTGCGCGAGCAGAAGCGGGTCGACGTCATCAACGGCGACGAGGAGGACTACTACAACGTCCCCGGCCCGGCCCGCCCCAAGCGCAAGAAATAAAACGCAATCCTTTGTGGAGACACCCCCGATGGCCCACGCCAGCTTTCCCATCAGCTTCGAGTTCTTCCCCACCAAAACCGCCGAAGGCGCAGCCAAGCACGTCCAGGTGCGCCAGGCGCTGTACGCCCGCCAGCCGCAGTTCTGCTCCGTCACCTACGGCGCGGGCGGCTCCACCCAAAGCGGCACCTTCGCCCTGGTGCAGGCCATCCAGCAGGAAGGCGTGGCGGCGGCCTCGCACTTCTCCTGCATCGGCGCCACGCGCGAATCGGTGCGCAGCGAATTGCAGCAGCTCAAGGACATGGGCGTGCGCCGCCTGGTCGCCCTGCGCGGCGACCTGCCCAGCGGCTACGGCCTGGGTGGGGAGTTTCAGTACGCCAGCGATCTGGTGGCCTTCATCCGCGCGGAATTTGGCGACACCTTCCACATCGAAGTGGCCGCCTACCCCGAGGTGCATCCCCAGGCCCGCAACCCCGAAGCCGACCTGCGGGCCTTCGCCGCCAAGGCCCGCGCCGGGGCCGATTCGGCCATCACCCAGTACTTTTTCAACGCCGACGCCTACGCCCGGTTTGTGGACGATGCGCAACGCCTGGGGGTGGGTATACCCGTGGTACCGGGTATCATGCCGATCCTCAACGCTTCCCAGCTCATGCGCTTTTCCGATGCGACCGGCGCAGAAATCCCCCGCTGGATCCGCCTGCGGCTGCAAGCCTTCGGCGACGATACGGCCTCGATCCGCGCCTTCGGCCTGGACGTGGTCGCCCGGTTGTGC
The DNA here is from genome assembly GCA_019104825.1 of Comamonas sp. GTDB lineage: Bacteria > Pseudomonadota > Gammaproteobacteria > Burkholderiales > Burkholderiaceae_C > Comamonas > Comamonas nitrativorans. The sequence goes on along the minus strand of JAHRXD010000240.1, from coordinate 2,579 downwards.
GAACAACTGCGCTCCCTGGGGGCGCCGGGTCTGCACTTCTATACGATGAACCAAAGTGCCGCCACCCTGGCGCTGTGCGACCGCCTCGGCCTGTAGACACAGGCCATCCCCGTGCGGTCGGCAGCCCTGGCAGCGCTGCCACTGCAAGGACGCAAGGACAATCGCATGGATGGACACCAATCCACCCGAACGGCCCTGCCGCCGCCCGCACTGACCGACCGGCCCGCCCCCCGGGCACGGCGCTGGCCGTCGCCACTGGCCGCCCTCGCCGCAGCCCTGCTGGCAGCAGGCTGCGCCCCCACCGCCGTCACCCCGGTGGAAACCGGCGCCCACCTGCAGGCGCCCAGCAACCTCACCCTCGTCCAGCAATTGCGCCGCATGGCCCCCGAACCCGGCCTGCAACTGCCCGACCCCTTGCGGGCCGCGCGGCAGGCGGTGCAGGACGAAATGGTCGACGAGCAAGGCATCGCCTCCTGGTACGGCCCCGGTTTCCACGGGCGGCGCACGGCCAGCGGCGAGCGCTTCAACACCCACGACTTCACCGCCGCCCACCCCCGCTACGCTTTCGGCACGCGGCTGTGCGTCCTCAGCCGCGATGGCAAGGCCGTGGAAGTGCGCGTCAATGACCGGGGGCCGTATGCAAAAAACCGCATCATCGACCTGAGCCGCGCCGCCGCCGAGGCACTGGGCATGACGGATAGCGGCATCCGCCGCGTGCAACTGTGGAAGCTGGACGCCGAGGAAACCTGCGCCGACCGCGTGGACGTACTGGCCGCCGGGCCAGAAGCAGCGCAGTAAAAATCCACCGAAAAAAAGAGCTGATACCGCAGGTATTCATTGGTTTTCAGACTGTTTTATGCCTGAAATCTTTTAAATACCAGCGGTAACAGCTCTTTTTTAACGTCCCGTACTCTCCAGCGTAAAGCCCGCGTTCTTGTCCTGGCCCAGCAGTTGCACCATCTGCGGCAGCGCCGCTTCCAGCTGCGCGTGCAGGGTAAACGGCGGATTGATAATGCACATGCCGCTGGCCGGCAGCCCCGGGCGCTTGACCTGGCCGTCGGGCAGGGTCTGCACCTTGCCGGACTTCACGGTCAGCGTGGCGTGCAGCCAGTTCTTCCCGGCCTTCGCCGCCAGGGCTTTCAGGCGCTTGGGCAGGTCGTGCGCCTCCTGGCGGCCAATGATGGGGTACCAGATCGCGTAGCAGCCAGTGGCAAAGCGGCGCAGGCTGTCTTCCACCAGGGCGACGACCTTGCCGTAGTCGGTCTTGATCTCGTAGCTGGGATCGCACAGCAGCAAGCCCCGGCGGTCGGGCGGAGGCAGGAATTTCTTGGCCCCGACAAAGCCGTCCTCGGTCAGCACCTGCACCGATTTGTTCTCTTGCAGTTGCAGCATGTTGCCGGTGAGCGATCGGGCATCCTGCGGCAGCAGCTCGAACAGGCGCAGCCGGTCTTGCGGGCGCAGCAGGCCCAGCATCAGCGCGGGCGAGCCGGGGTAGGTACGCAAGCGGCTGCCGGGGTTGAAAGCCAGCACCGCCTGCGCATACGCCTGCAAGGCCGGGGCCAGCGTGGCCGGGTCGACGGCCAGAATGCGGGCGATGCCGTCCAGCGACTCGCCGCTGGTATGGGCAAAGTCGCCATCCAGGCGGTACAGCCCGGCGCCCGCATGGGTGTCGATGACGGACAGCGGCGTGTCCTTTTGCGCCAGGTACTGGGCAATGGCGATCAGGGTGGTGTGCTTCAGCACATCGGCATGGTTGCCGGCATGAAAGGCGTGGCGGTAGCTGAACATAGGGGCTGCGGCGGGGAAAACGGTGGAAAAGTCTGGCGCGATACGCTGCTTGGCACGCGCCAGAGTGTTTTTGTATAATGGCGGGCTTCGTAGCGATTTTATGGACCCCGCGACGAAGGCCAAACCCCGGGGCAGCAATGCCCCTGGTTTTTTGGTGTGCTGCCTAAGAGGCTTCCTGCACAAGAAGAAGCACCGACCGCAGAAAAGGGTTCGCAACCTTTGTTTTAAAGAGAAAACCTCATGTCTACATTCAGCGCAAAACCCGCTGAGGTGCAACACGAGTGGTTTGTGATCGACGCCACCGACAAGGTGCTAGGCCGGGTCGCCAGCGAAGTGGCCCTGCGTCTGCGCGGCAAGCACAAAGCCATTTACACGCCTCACGTCGATACCGGTGACTACATCGTTGTGATCAACGCTGCCAAGCTCAAAGTGACTGGCACGAAGAACACCGACAAGATCTACTACCGCCACTCGGGTTTCCCCGGCGGCATCACGGCCACCAACTTCCGTGATCTGCAAGCCAAGTTCCCCGGCCGCGCCCTGGAAAAAGCCGTCAAGGGCATGTTGCCCAAAGGCCCCCTGGGTTACGCCATGATCAAAAAGCTCAAGGTCTACGGCGGTGCCGAGCATCCCCATAGCGCCCAACAGCCCAAAGTGCTGGATATCTAAGGAGTCTCGAGATGATTGGTGAATGGAACAACGGCACTGGCCGTCGCAAGTCCAGCGTCGCTCGCGTCTTCCTGAAAAAAGGCAGCGGCAAAATTACCGTGAACGGCAAGGACATCCAGGAA
>JAHRXD010000203.1 GCA_019104825.1 Comamonas sp. | reverse complement strand
ATCGTGGGGCGCATCGAGGCCGACCTCGAAGGCTTCGCGCTCGACCTGCGCGAGCTTTTGCTCGACCCCGCCCCTGCGGCCCCGCAGGCGGCCTGAAGCGGAGGGCCTGCCGTGGCTTTTGGACGACTTGAGCGCACCAGCGGCCCCCAGCCCATCAGCGATATCAACATGACGCCGCTGGTCGACGTGATGCTGGTGCTGGTGGTCATTTTCATCCTCACCGCGCCGCTGCTGGCCAGCTCCATCCGGCTCGACCTGCCGCGCGCGGACGGCGCCGTGCCCGGGGCTTCGCCGCAATCGATCACTCTGGTGGTGGACAAGGCCGGGCAGGTGTTCCTGAACGACCAGCCGCTGACGCAGGGTGCGCTGGTGCAGGCCCTCGCGGAGACCGCTGCGAGCCAGCCCGACACCGAAGTGCAATTGCGGGCCGACGCCACCGTGCCGTATGGCCGGGTGGTCGAGATCATGGGCGCGGCCCATGCAGCCGGGCTGCAGCGCATCGGCTTCGTGGCCGAGCCGGTGGCGCCGCGCTGAGCCGGCGCTGTCAGCGCCTAAAATCCGGGCAGCGCAGCGGTTTGCGGCTGCTTTCACCTTTTTTCGGGCTTCCATGCAAGACAAATACCAACACACCGAGGTCGAGCGCGCCGCGCAGGCCCACTGGACGGCCAACGACGCCTACCGCGTGACCGAAGACGCCGGCAAGAAAAAGTTCTACGCCTGCTCCATGCTGCCCTACCCCAGCGGCAAGCTGCACATGGGCCATGTGCGCAACTACACGATCAACGACATGCTCACGCGCCAGTTGCGCATGAGTGGCTACAACGTGCTCATGCCCATGGGCTGGGACGCCTTTGGCCTGCCGGCCGAGAACGCGGCGCTGAAGAACGGTGTGCCGCCCGCGAAGTGGACCTACGAAAACATCGCCTACATGAAGAAGCAGATGCAGGCGATGGGGCTGGCCATCGACTGGAGCCGTGAGGTCGCCACCTGCGACCCCGACTATTACCGATGGAACCAGTGGCTGTTCCTGAAGATGCTGGAGAAAGGCATCGCCTACCGCAAGACCCAGGTCGTGAACTGGGACCCGGTGGACCAGACCGTGCTGGCCAACGAGCAGGTGATCGACGGGCGCGGCTGGCGCACCGGCGCCCTGGTGGAAAAGCGTGAAATCCCCGGCTACTACCTGAAGATCACCGACTACGCGCAGGAGCTGCTCGACCACGTGCAGGTCGGCGGCGAGAAGGCCACGCTGACGGGCTGGCCCGACAAGGTGCGCCTGATGCAGGAGAACTGGATCGGCAAGTCCAGCGGCGTGCGCTTTGCCTTTACGCATGACATCAAGGACAGCAGCGGTGCATTGATTCAAGACGGCAGGATGTACGTCTTCACCACCCGCGCCGACACCATCATGGGCGTGACCTTCTGCGCCGTCGCGCCCGAACATCCGCTGGCCCAGCACGCGGCCGCCGGCAATGAAAAACTCGCCGCCTTCATCGAGGAATGCAAAAAAGGCGGCACGACCGAGGCCGAACTGGCCCTGAAAGAAAAAGAGGGCATGGCCACCGGCCTGTTCGTCACCCACCCGCTGACGGGTCAGCAAGTCGAAGTGTGGGTCGGCAACTACGTGCTGATGAGCTATGGCGACGGCGCCGTGATGGGCGTGCCCGCCCACGACGAACGCGACTTTGCCTTTGCGCTGAAATACCGGTTGCCCATTGCGCAGGTGGTGGCCGTGGAAGGCGAAACCTTCAGCACCGCCGCCTGGGCCGAGTGGTACGGCGACAAGCAGAAATGCGTGTGCGTGAACTCCGGCGTGCTGGACGGCCTGAACCACGCGCAGGCCGTCGACAAGGTTGCCGCCCTGCTGGCCGACAAGGGCCTGGGCGAGAAAAAAACCACCTGGCGCCTGCGCGACTGGGGCGTCAGCCGCCAGCGCTACTGGGGCACCCCCATCCCCATCATCCACTGCGCCGATTGCGGCCCGCAGCCCGTGCCGGAAAAGGATTTGCCCGTGGTGCTGCCGCCCGACCTGGTGCCGGACGGCAGCGGCAACCCGCTGGTCAAGTCCGAAGTCTTCCACGCCGGCGTGACCTGCCCCTGCTGCGGCAAACCGGCCCGGCGCGAGACGGACACCATGGACACCTTCGTCGATTCGTCCTGGTACTTCATGCGCTATTGCGACGCGCACAACCACGATGCCATGGTGGGAGCAGGTTCGGACTACTGGATGCCGATGGACCAGTACATCGGCGGCATCGAACACGCCATCCTGCACCTGCTGTACGCCCGCTTCTGGACCAAGGTCATGCGCGACCTGGGGCTGGTGAAGGTGGACGAGCCGTTCACCAAGCTGCTGACGCAGGGCATGGTGCTGAACCACATCTACAGCCGCAAGAGTGCCAAGGGCGCAAAAGACTACTTCTGGCCGCACGACGTGGAGCATGTGCTGGACGACAGCGGCAAGGTCATCGGCGCCAAGTTGAAAAACGCTGCCGAGAGCAGCGACGGCCTGCTGCCGGTGGGCACCGCCATCGACTACGAGGGCGTGGGCACCATGTCCAAGTCGAAGAACAACGGCGTCGATCCCCAGCACCTGATCGAAAAATACGGTGCCGACACCGCGCGGCTGTACACCATGTTCACCGCCCCGCCCGAGCTGACGCTGGAGTGGAACGACGCCGCCGTCGAAGGCAGCTACCGCTTCCTGCGCCGCGTCTACAACTTCGGCCACAAGCTGCTGGGCATCAACTACGTGCCCGCCATTGCCCTGGCGCTGTCTGCCGACAGCCTGGACGACATCACCTTCGATGCGCCCGCCAAGGCGCTGCGCCTGGAAGTCCACACCGTGCTGAAGCAGGTGGACTACGACTACCAGCGGATGCAATACAACACCGTCGTCTCCGGCGCGATGAAAATGCTGAACGCACTGGAAGGCTTCAAGGGCCTGGACAGCGCCGAAGGCCAGATCGCCGCCATCGAAAGCTTCGGCATCCTGCTGCGCGTGCTGTACCCGGCCACGCCGCACCTGACCCATGTGCTGTGGCAGGAACTGGGCTACGCCAAAAAGCAGGGCGACCTGCTGGATGCCGCCTGGCCCCAGGTCGACCCCAAGGCACTGGAGCAGGACGAGCTGGAGTTGGTGCTGCAAGTCAACGGCAAGCTGCGCGGCAGCGTGCGCGTGCCCGCCAGCGCCGACAAGGCCGAAATCGAACGCCTGGCCCTGGCCAGCGCCGATGCGCAAAAGCACATGCAGGGCGCCGCGCCGAAAAAAGTGGTGGTCGTGCCGGGTCGCCTCATCAACATCGTGGTGTAAGCCATGCAAGCATCCAAACGCCGCCTCCTGACGCTGCTGGTCAGCGCACCCTTGCTGGGCCTGACCGGCTGCGGCTTTGCCCTGCGCGGGCGGGCGCAGTACGCCTTCGGCTCGCTCTACCTGCAAGCGCCCGAAGGTTCCGAACTGGGCCGGGCGCTGTTGCGCCAGTTGGCCGCCTCCAGCCACGACCTGCAACTGCTGCTGCCCCCGCAGGCCAGCCAGGATGCCGACGTCACTCTGCGCCTGCTGGGCGAACGCCAGCAGCGCGTGGTGCTGGCCAAAACCGTGGCCGGACAGGTGCGCGAACTGCAACTGCGCCTGTACGTGCGCTTCAGCCTGATCGGCAAGGATGGTCGGGTCTGGATCGAAGACAGCGAAATCGAACAGACCCGCGACATGAGCTACAGCGAAACCCTGACCCTGGCCAAGGACGAGGAAGAAGCCAGCCTGGTGCGCGACATGCGCCAGGACATCGCCCAGCAGTTGCTGCGCCGCCTGGCGCTGGTGCAGCCCCCGCCGCCAGCGGCCCAATGACCGCCCAGTAACCATCGTATGACCTGCATATGCAACTGGCGCTGAACCAACTGGCGGGCCATCTGGCCAAGGGCCTGCGCCCGCTCTACACCCTGCACGGCGACGAGCCGCTGCAATTGCAGGAGGCCGCCGACGCCATCCGCAGCGCCGCCCGCGCAGCCGGGTACACCGAGCGCAGCGTGTTCACCGTGCAGGGCGCCCACTTCGACTGGAGCAGCGTGCTGGCCGCCTGCAGCGCCCTGAGCCTGTTTGCCGACCGGCAGATCATCGAACTGCGCATCCCCAGCGGCAAACCCGGCGGCAAGGACGGCAGCGCCGCCCTGGCGCAACTGGCCCAGCAGGCCGGGCAGGCGCAGGACGTGCTGACCCTCGTCCACCTGCCGCGCCTGGACGCCGCTAGCAAGAAAACCGCCTGGTTCACCGCGCTGGACACGCACGGCGTCCACATCCCCGTCCACCCGATCGAGCGCGAGCAGTTGCCCGGCTGGATTGCCCAGCGCCTCAAGGCCCAGGGCCAGCACGTCGCCAGCGGCGAGGCCGGGCAGCGCAGCCTGGCGTTTTTTGCCGATCAGGTCGAAGGCAACCTGCTGGCCGCGCACCAGGAGGTGCAAAAGCTCGGCCTGCTCTACCCCGCCGGGGAATTGACGCAGGAACACATCGCGCAGGCCGTGGCCAACGTGGCCCGCTACGACGTGTTCAAGCTCTCCGAAGCCGTGCTGGGCGGCGACCTGGAACGCACCACGCGCATGCTGGACGGCCTGCAGGCCGAGGGCGTGGCCGAAGTGCTGGTGCATTGGACGCTGGCCGAAGACATCCGCAACCTGCAACGCGCCCGCACGGCGCTGGACGCGGGCGAACCCCTGCCGCTGGTGCTGCGCCAACTGCGCGTCTGGGGCAAGAAGGAACAACTCTTCGCCCAGTTGCTGCCCCGGCTGCGCCCGGCCACCCTGGCCAAGCTGCTGCTGGCGGCGCACCAGGTGGACGGCATCGTCAAAGGCCTGCGCCTGCCCGGCTGGCCGCAGGACGGCTGGCAGGCGCTGCACCGGCTGGCCTTCGAGCTGGCCCAGGCGGCGCGGGCGCGATAAACAAAAAAGGAGCTTCTTCCGCCTGATTTACCTGGATTTCAGCATTAAAAATACCTGAAATTCTTTAGTAATCAGCGGAAGCAGCTCCTTTTTTTAAATTCTTGCTTTTATGCTGTTAGCCGTTGCAGCGCTTCGCGGTACTTGGCTGCCGTTTTCTCGATCACGTCCTGCGACAGGCGCGGCGCCGGGGCCTTCTTGTCCCACAGCTTGCCGTTCACCTTGGCCTGCTCCAGCCAGTCGCGCACGAACTGCTTGTCGTAGCTGGGCGGGTTCTCGCCAGCGGCCAGCGCGGCTTCGTAGCCCTCCACCGGCCAGTAGCGCGAGCTGTCGGGAGTCAGCACCTCGTCCATCAGCACCAGAGTGCCGTCTTCGGTCAGGCCGAACTCGAACTTGGTGTCGGCAATGATCATGCCCTTGGCCAAGGCAATCTCAGCAGCCTCCTGGTAGATGCGGATGGCCGTGTCACGAATCTGCGCCGCCAGTTTCTCGCCCACCATCTCCACCGTGCGCTCGTACGTGATGTTCTCGTCGTGGTCGCCCATTTCGGCCTTGGCGGCCGGGGTGTAGATGGGCTGGGGCAGCTTGGCCGCATTCGTCAGCCCGGCAGGCAGGGGCACGCCGCAGACGGCCTGCGATTCCTGGTATTCCTTCCAGCCGCTGCCGGCCAGATAGCCGCGCACCACCGCCTCGATCAGCACGGGTTTCAGGCGCTTGACCAGCATGGCGCGGCCCTGCACCTGGGGCACTTCGGCGGGCGTGACGACGCTCTCGGGCGCTTCGCCGGTCAGGTGGTTGGGGCAGATATGGCCCAGCTTGTCGAACCAGAACAGCGCCATCTGCGTGAGCAGCTCGCCCTTGCCGGGAATCGGCTCGCCCATGATCACGTCGAAGGCCGACAGACGATCGCTGGCCACCATCAGAATGCGGTCGTCCCCCACGGCGTAGTTGTCACGCACCTTGCCCCGCGCCAGCAGCGGCAGGGAGGTGATGGTGGAAGTGTGCAAGGCAGGGGTGCTAGGCGTAGTCATAATGCGCAAACGTTGAAAACAAAAAATGGCCGGACAGCCAACCGTTCATTCTAATTGCCCCTCCGTCGCACCACCGGCGCGGCGTAGAAACCACAGTCTCTGGGCATATGGTGGGGGAAATCCCTCTTGCAGTTGCAATCAGCCGCAAATAGGTACATCCTTAACGCTTGGGCCATCGCTTCGGTGAAGTGGCCCAACATTTTTTTGTCGCGTGCTGCACCCAATGACGTAATCCATGAATCGCCTTGCCTCCATCCTGCCATCCGCCCAAGTCCTCGTTGGCGTGGATGCCACCAGCAAAAAACGCGCTTTTGAAGAAGCTGGACTGTTGTTTGAAGGCTTGCACGGCCTGTCGCGTGCCTTGATTACCGATAGCCTGTTCGCCCGCGAACGCCTGGGCTCGACCGGCCTGGGCCACGGCGTGGCCATCCCGCATGGCCGCATCAAGGGCTTGAAAGCCCCGATGGCCGCCGTCTTCCAGCTCGCCGGCCCGATCGGCTTCGACGCACCGGACGAGCAGCCCGTCAGCCTGCTGATCTTCCTGCTCGTGCCCGAAGCGGCCACGCAGCAGCACCTGGAAGTGCTGTCGGAAATCGCCGAACTGCTCAGCAACAGCCAATTGCGCGAAGCGCTGAAAACCACGCAAAACGCCACCGAGCTGCACCAGATCATCGCCAACTGGCAGGCAACGACCAGCGCCTGAGGCGCCTTTTCAGCCATGCGCCATAAAGCGATCAATGCCGACAAGCTGTTCGACGCCTTCCGCCAGTCGCTGGGCTGGCGCTGGGCCGCCGGCCACGGCAATCCGGAGCGGCGCTTCGACGAGATGGCCGTGCGCTCGGCCCGTTCCGGCGCCGATCTGGTCGGCTACCTGAACTACATCCACCCCTATCGCCTGCAGGTGCTGGGCGAGCGCGAAATCGCCTACCTGACCAACGCCACCGACGCCGATTGCGAACGCCGCGTGCAGCGCATCACCAGTCTGGAACCGCCCGTGCTGGTGCTGGCCGACGGGCAGACCGCACCGGCGCAGCTCATCGCCATGTGCGAACGGGCGCACATTCCGCTGTTCGCCACCCAGGAGGCCGCCGCCTTCGTCATCGACGTGCTGCGGGCCTACCTGTCCAAGCACTTTGCCGACCGCACCACGGTGCATGGCGTGTTCATGGACATTCTGGGCATGGGGGTGCTCATCACCGGCGAATCCGGCCTGGGCAAAAGCGAGCTGGGGCTGGAGCTGATCACCCGGGGCCACGGCCTGGTGGCCGACGACGCGGTGGATCTGTACCGCATCAACCAGGCCACGATCGAGGGCAAATGCCCCGAACTGCTGCGCAACCTGCTGGAAGTGCGCGGCATCGGCCTGCTGGACATCCGCGCCATCTTTGGCGAAACCGCCGTGCGCCGCAAGATGCGCCTGAAACTCATCGTCCACCTGGTGCGCAAGGAAACCATGGAGCGCGACTACGAACGCCTGCCTCAGGAGCCGCTCACGCAGGACGTGCTGGGCGTGGCCGTGCGCAAGGTGGTCGTGCCCGTGGTGGCCGGGCGCAACATGTCGGTGCTGGTCGAAGCCGCCGTGCGCAATACCATCCTGCAGCTGCGCGGCATCGACACCTACGAAGAGTTCGTCGAACGCCACCGCCGCGCCATGGAGCGCGACATGGGCGGCAACGCCTGATTCTTTACTTTTTCTTGCGACAGTCGGCGCACACGCCGTACAGCGACATGGAGTGGTCCTGAATCGCCCAGCCCAGGCGATCGGCCACCTGGAGCTGGCGCTTTTCGATCTCGGGATCGTAAAACTCCTCGACCTTGCCGCAGTGCGTGCAGACCAGGTGGTCGTGGTGCTGGCCTTCGTTCAGCTCGTACACCGCCTTGCCGCTTTCAAAATTGCTGCGCAGCAAAATGCCCGCCTGCTCGAACTGCGTCAGCACCCGGTACACCGTGGCCAGACCGATGTCGGAGCGGTCGTCCAACAGCACCCGGAAGACATCCTCGGCAGTCATGTGGCGCTGCTTGCCCGTCTGGAAAATTTCCAGGATTTTCAAACGGGGCAAAGTGGCCTTCAGACCGGTGCTTTTCAAGTTTTCAATATTGTTCATCGCGTAACCGTAAACGAAAGACAACAGACCTGGCAACCTGTGCCGCGCTGTAAAACCAGAGGGGGTAACGCCGCAGCCGCCCAGTCAGGGCGGCTGCCACTACAATCTGCGCATCATATCCGGCCCTCATTACCTATGTCCGCTCAAGCCCGTTGTCGCGCCGCTCTGGCCCTGATTCTGCCCTTTGCCCTGGCTGCCTGCGGCAACATGGGCGACGCCTCCCGTTCCGCCATGCACAAGATCACCCCGTACAAGGTAGATGTGGTGCAGGGCAATTTCGTCTCCAAGGAGCAGGTGCAGGCACTGCAGCCGGGCATGAGCCGCCAGCAGGTGCGCGAGATCCTGGGCTCGCCGCTGCTGACCAGCGTCTTTCACGCCGACCGTTGGGAATACGTTTTCACCATGAAACGCAAGGGCGTGCCGGAGCAGACGCGCAAGCTGGCCGTCTTCTTCCACGGCGATGCCTTCGACCGCGCAGAAGGCGATGAAATGCCTTCAGAAGAAGAATTCATTGCCTCCCTGAGCAAGCCCAAAGGCAAGCTCAAAATCCCGCAGCTCGAAGCCACACCCGAGCAGCTGGCCAAATACCCCGCCCGCCACGACACCCAGGACGCGGCCGGCAGCACGGTCACATCGGCCCCTGCCGTCCAGCGCAGCTACCCGCCGCTTGAGCGCGACTGATTGTTTTCCCGACCGACCATGAGCAGCACTTCTCCCCTTCGCATCGCCGTTGCCGGCGCCAGTGGCCGCATGGGCCGCATGTTGATCGAGGCCATCCAGGCCAGCGCCGACTGCCGGCTGACCGCCGCCCTTGACCAGCCCGCCAGCCCCAGCCTGGGCCAGGACGCCGCCGCCTTCCTGGGCCAGACCAGCGGCGTGGCCATAGAAGCCGACCTGCGCAGCGCCCTGTCCAAAGCCGATTTTTTGATCGATTTCACCCGCCCCGAAGGCACGCTGGCCCACTTGCAGGTGTGCGCCGAACTGGGCGTAAAAGCCGTGATCGGCACCACCGGCTTCGACGACGCGGGCAAGGCGGCCATTGCCGCAGCGGCGCAAAAAACCGCCGTCGTCTTTGCCCCGAACATGAGCGTGGGCGTGAACGTCACGCTGAAATTGCTGGAGCTGGCCGCGCAGGCCCTGCCCGGCTACGACATCGAAATCGTCGAGGCGCACCACAAGCACAAGGTGGATGCCCCCTCGGGCACGGCCTTGAAAATGGGCGAGGTCATTGCCGCCGCACAAAACACCGCCCTGGCGGACCGCGCGGTGTACGAACGCTACGGCCACACCGGCGCCCGCACGCCCGGCAGCATCGGCTTTGCCACCATTCGCGGCGGCGACATCGTGGGCGACCACACCGTGCTGTTTGCCGGCACGGGCGAGCGCATCGAGATCAGCCACAAATCCTCCAGCCGCGCCGGTTACGCCGAGGGCAGCGTGCAGGCGGTGCGCTTTCTGGCGCAGCAAGCCACGGGGCTGTTCGATATGTTTGACGTGCTCAGGCTGCGCTAAAGTCTGTTGTCCCCCTCCATAAAAAATCCCGCCTGGGCAATCCAAGGCGGGATTTTTGTTGTGGGCTGGTGCGGCCTAGAACGGAATATCGTCGTCGCCAAAGTCGTCAAAACCTGCCGTGGGGCGCTGCGCTGCCGGTTGTGCGGGCTGTTGCACGGGGGGCGGCGGGGCCATTGGGGCGGCAGCAGGGGCTTGGCGCTGTTGTTGCGGCTGCTGCGGTTGGTATTGCGGCGCGGATTGTTGGCGCTGCGGGGCAGCGTAGTTGCTGTTGCCGTAGCCTTCGTTGCTGCCGTAGCCGCCGTCGTTTTGCTGCTGGCTGCGGCCACCGAGCATTTGCAGGGTGTCGGCACGGATTTCGGTGGCGTAGCGCTCCTGGCCGGTTTGCTGGTCCATCCACTTGCGGGTGCGGATCGCGCCTTCGACGTAGACCTGCGAGCCTTTGCGCAGGTACTGCCCGGCGATCTCAGCCAGTCGGCCATTGAAGACGACGCGGTGCCATTCGGTGGCTTCGCGGTTTTCGCCAGTGTTCTTGTCGCGCCATTTGTCGGTGGTGGCAATGGTGACGTTGGCGACTTGATCGCCGCTGGGGAAGGTGCGCACTTCGGGGTCGCGCCCGAGGTTGCCGACCAGGATGACTTTATTGACGGATGCCATGATGAGCTTTTCCTTTTGCAGCCCAGGTGTTCAAGGGGAGGAGCCTGGGCCAAATCGTTGAAACGGCCCCTCCGGCAGGCCGCAGGTGCGCAGCATAACGCAAGGCGCTTATTTTAAATATATGAGCTGTTTCCGCTTTATATATAACGATTTCAGATGATTTTTATATTGAAATCGTTATTTTATCAACGGAAACAGCTATGTTTTATCTAGCATTGGCGTGCGTGGCGATCCACGGCGGCATCCCTAGGCGTGATCAAGCGCTGCCAGCCGCTCGGGCGTACCCACATCCGTCCAGCGTCCGGCGTACAGGCTGGCGCCGACGCGCCCGGCGTCCATGGCGCGGCGCAGCAGGGGGCCGAGGGGCGCAGATTCGCCGGCGGGATTGCCCGGCGCCATCGGGCACCAGGGCGGCGCAAACAGTTCGGCTTTCAATAGCGCGATGGTGCTGTAGGTGTAGCGCGGCGCGGTGCTGCCTTCGGGCAGGTTCAGGGCGCGGCCAGCGTGCAGGCCGAAGTCGCCCTGCGGGTGGTGGGGCGGGTTGGGCACCAGCCATACATGGGCCAGATCGCTGCTGGCGGCAAAGGCGGCGTGGGCCGCGGCGCTGAAAACGAAGTCCGGTGCAAACACGTCGCCCGCTGCCAGCCAGAACACCGGCGGCAGTTGCGGCAGGGCGCGGGCAATGCCGCCCGCCGTCTCCAGCGCGTGGCCGAAGTCCTGCTGCTCGTGCGAGTAGCGCAGGCGCAGCGGGGTGCCGTGCCAGGCCGCATTCAGGTGCTGCGGAATCTGCTCGCCCAGCCAGGCGGTATTCACCAGCACCTGCCGCACGCCGTCGCGCAGCAGGGCAGCAATGTGCCAGTCGAGCAGGGGGCGGCCCTGCACGGGCAGCAGCGGCTTGGGGGTGTGGTCGGTCAGCGGGCGCATCCGCTCGCCGCGTCCGGCGGCCAGCAGCATGGCCGCCATGTCAGTGTGTGCAGAGTGTGGAGCAGGCATAGCCCGCCACTGTAGTACCTCGGCCTGCCGGGACTAATGTAACCACGTGGAAACCCGAACGATAGTGGCCGTTAAAATCCGGGGTTTTTCCATTCACCCACTCGGAGCTTCTCTCCCATGGCAAACACCCAGACGATGGCCAACGCAATCCGCGCCCTGGCCATGGACGCTGTTCAACAAGCCAAGTCCGGCCATCCCGGCGCCCCCATGGGCATGGCCGACATGGCCGTGGCGCTGTGGGGCCAGCATCTGCAGCACAACCCGGCCAACCCGCACTGGGCCAACCGTGACCGCTTCGTGCTGTCCAACGGCCACGGCTCGATGCTGATTTACGCACTCTTGCACCTGACGGGTTACGCCCTGCCCATGGAAGAGCTGAAAAACTTCCGCCAGCTGGGCAGCAAAACCGCCGGCCACCCTGAAGTGGGCCACACCCCCGGCGTGGAAACCACCACCGGCCCGCTGGGCCAGGGCATCACCAACGCCGTGGGCATGGCGCTGGCCGAGAAGCTGCTGGCGGCCGAATTCAACCGCGACGGCCATGAAATCGTCGATCACCACACCTACGTCTTTTTGGGCGACGGCTGCCTGATGGAAGGCGTGAGCCACGAAGCCTGCGCCCTGGCCGGTGCCTGGAAACTGAACAAGCTGATCGCCCTGTGGGACGACAACGGCATCAGCATCGACGGGCAGGTCACCCCCTGGTTCGGCGACGACACCCCCGCCCGTTTTGCTGCCTACGGCTGGAACGTGATCCGCGCCGTGGACGGCCACGATGCCGAGGCCGTCAGCGCCGCCCTGACCCTGGCGAAAGATAGCCTGGACAAGCCCACGCTGATCTGCTGCAAGACCAGCATCGGCTTTGGCTCGCCCAACCGCGCGGGCACGGCCAAGGCGCACGGCGAGCCGCTGGGTGCCGAAGAAATCGCCCTGACCCGTGCCGCCCTGGGCTGGAACCACGGCCCGTTCGAGATTCCCGCCGACGTGTACGCCGCCTGGGATGCCAAGGCCGCTGGTGCCAAGGCCGAAGCTGCCTGGAACGAGCGCTTTGCCGCCTACGCCGCCGCCTACCCCGAGCAGGCCGCCGCCTTCACCCGCCGCATGCAGGGCGAACTGCCCGCCAACTTTGCCGAAATCGCCGCGCAAATCGCCTCGCAGGCGCACGACGAAGCCGCCACCGTGGCCACGCGCAAGGCCAGCCAATTGGCGCTGGAAGGGCTGACCGCCGCCCTGCCCGAGCTGCTGGGCGGCAGCGCCGACCTGACCGGTTCCAACCTCACCAACACCAAAAGCACCCCCGCCCTGCGCGTGGATGCCAGTGGCAACGTGGTCAAGACCGAAGACGGCCGGATCGGCCGCCACATCAACTACGGCGTGCGCGAGTTCGGCATGGCCGCCATCATGAACGGCATCGCCCTGCACGGCGGCTACATCCCCTACGGCGGCACCTTCATGACGTTCAGCGACTACAGCCGCAACGCCATCCGCATGGCCGCGCTGATGCGCCAGCGCGTGGTGCATGTGCTCACGCACGACTCGATCGGCCTGGGCGAAGACGGCCCCACCCACCAGCCCATCGAGCACGCCGCCAGCCTGCGCCTGATTCCCGGTCTGGACGTGTGGCGCCCCGCCGACACCGCCGAAACGGCTGTTGCCTGGACGCTGGCCCTGGCCCAGGCCAACCGCCCCACGGCGCTCTTGCTGTCGCGCCAAAACCTGCCCTACCTGGCCAAGAGCGAAGCCGCCCTGGACCAGATTGCCAACGGTGCCTACGTGCTGTCCGAGCCCGAAGGCGGCGCAGCGCAGGCCGTGATCATTGCCACCGGCTCGGAAGTGCAGCTGGCGTTGCAGGCGCAGCAACTGCTGGCGGCCGAGAACATCGCCGTGCGCGTAGTCTCCATGCCCAGCACCAGCGTGTTCGATCGCCAAAGCGATGCTGTGCAAGCCGCCGTGCTGCCCGACGACATCCCACGCATTGCCGTGGAAATGGGCAGCAGCGATGGCTGGTGGAAATACGGCGTCAGCGCCGTCGTTGGCATCGACCGCTTTGGTGACTCGGCCCCCGCGCCGGTGCTGTTCGAGCACTTTGGCTTTACCGCCGCCAACGTGGCGGCCACCGTCAAGCAGGTGCTGGCTTAAGTTTTTTCGGTTTCGTTTTTTATCTCGCCATTTATCCAGAAAGTAGAGGCAACTATGGCTATCAAGATTGGTATCAACGGTTTTGGCCGCATTGGCCGCATGGTGTTCCGCGCGTGCGTGCAGAACTTCTCGGACATCGAAGTGGTCGGCATCAACGACCTGCTG
>JAHRXD010000180.1 GCA_019104825.1 Comamonas sp. | reverse complement strand
CAGCCGCTCATGTGCAGGTCGATGGGGCCGATGTCCAGCACCTCGTCCAGATCCTGGTAACGCTGGGTGATGTGCGCCGCAATGTGCAGCGAACGAGCGTTGGCCAGCGAGCAGAAATCGCCGCCGGGGCAGGCAATCATGTCGGTCAGCAACCCGATGTTGGGCGTAGCCAGCCCCAGCGCATCGGCCACCTGGTACAGGGCCGGCAGGTCGCTTTCGAACACCCAGGGCAGCAGCAGGTTCTGCTCGTGCGTCAGGCGGGCTTCACCGGCGCTGAACTGCTCGGCCACCTGGGCCAGGGCTTCCATGGTGGCGGCATCCGCATCCCCGGGCGCAAAACCGGGGCGCTTGAACGACAGGGTGACGGTTTTCATCCCCGGCAGCTTGTGGCCGCGCACGTTGTGCGTCAGCCAGCGCTGGTACCGCTCGCTGCCGGTATCCGTGGCAGAGGGCAGATTCGCCGGCGCCAGCGCGGGCACGACAAAGTGGCGGCTGACCCGGTCGAACTCGGCCTGGGTGATGGTGTGCGGTGCGCCATCCAGCTCGACGATGGCCTGGAACTCCTTCTCCACCGCATCGATGAAGGCCTGGCCTTCGGCCTTGACCAGCATCTTGATGCGGGCCTTCCACTTGTTGTCACGCCGCCCGTAGCTGTTGTAGACGCGCACGATGGCTTCGATGTAGTTGAGCAGCTGGTTCCACGGCAAAAATTCGCGCACCACGGTGCCGATGACCGGGGTGCGGCCCATGCCGCCGCCCACCTTGACGGTAAAGCCCACCTCGCCCTGCGCGTTTTTCACCCCCAGCAGCCCAATGTCGTACCAGCCCGTAGCCGCGCGGTCTTCCACCGCACCGTTGAGGGAAATCTTGAACTTGCGCGGCAGGTAGGTGAACTCGGGGTGCAGCGAACTCCACTGGCGGGTAATTTCGGCAAATGGACGGCAATCGACAATGCTGTCCTCGGCAATGCCCTCCCAGGCATCGCAGTTGATGTTGCGGATGTCGTTGCCGCTGGTCTGGATGCCGTGCATCTGCACGCTGGCCAGCAGCTCCATCACGTCGGCGGCCTTGCTCAGGGGAATCCAGTTGAACTGGCAGTTGGTGCGCGTGGTGAAGTGGCCATAGCCGTAGCGCAGCGGCGGCGCAGGCAGGGTAGCACCGGGCTGCGAATCTTCCAGCGCCTGCTGGGTGGCCTGGGCATGGGCAAACAGCGCGGGATCGGGCTGGTCGTACTCGCGGGCGATGCGGGCCAGCATCCGCAACTGGGTGCTGCTGACCTCCCCGTACGGCACCGCAATACGCGCCATCGGGGCGTAGCGCTGGATGTACCAGCCGTTTTGCAGGCGCAGCGGCAGCAGTTGCTCATCCGTCATCTCGCCGCGCTCCCAGCGCTCTAACTGGTCACGAAACTGCTGGGCCCGCAGGCGGACGAACTGTTGGTCGAATTCTGTGTATTGGTACATGGTGATGCTCTGGCGGTCTAACGCAGGGCGCCACTGTAAGAGGCTTACTTATAAACACAAAATATTATTTAATGCTTCACATATAACTATAAAGTTATAAAGAATAAAAAAGAGAGCTTCTACCACTTCCTACCATTGGATTTCAACAACAAAACAATCTACAAACAATACATAGCAAGTGGAGAGTGCTCCACTTTTAGAATACACAAGCATGAAAAAAGGCCTGTGCATTGCACAGGCCTTTCTATCTGGTTGCGAGGGATGGATTTGAACCACCGACCTTTGGGTTATGAGCCCAACGAGCTACCAAGCTGCTCCACCTCGCGATAAGCGTTTATTATAACCGATTATTCGGCTGCTTGCTCGGCAGCAGCTTCTTCAGCACGTTCGACCAGCTCCACATAGGCCATCGGGGCGTTGTCGCCCACGCGGAAGCCCATTTTCAGGATGCGGGTGTAGCCGCCGGGACGCTGCGCATTGCGCGGGCCCAGGACGTTGAACAGCTTGGTCACGCTGTCGCGGTCACGCAGGCGGTCGAAAGCCAGACGGCGGTTGGCAACAGTGTCCACCTTGGCCAGGGTGATCATGGGTTCGATCACGCGGCGCAGTTCCTTGGCTTTGGGGACGGTGGTCTTGATGGCCTCATGCTCGATGAGCGAGTTCATCATGTTTTGCAGCATCGCTTTGCGGTGTGCAGAAGTGCGGTTCAGTTTACGCAGGCCGTTGCCGTGACGCATGGTGCTTTCCTTTTCAGATTATTTAACTGGATAGCCGTATCAGGTACTGCCCAGTGCACAGGGTGAAAAACGGTTTCCTGCCCCAAGGGGATGCAGGAAACCGCGCATTATAGTCAAAGAGGCGGATTAACGCTTTTCCAGACCGGCAGGAGGCCAGTTCTCCAGCTTCATGCCCAAAGTCAGGCCGCGCGAAGCCAGCACTTCCTTGATTTCGTTGAGCGACTTGCGCCCCAGGTTCGGGGTCTTGAGCAGCTCGTTTTCGGTACGCTGGATCAGATCGCCGATGTAGTAGATGTTTTCCGCTTTCAGGCAGTTGGCCGAACGCACGGTCAATTCCAGCTCATCGACAGGACGCAGCAGGATCGGATCGAAGGTCTGGGCGCTGGCACGGCTGCTGCCGCCAGCCTGTAGCAACAAGCTGCCATCGGCAAACTCGCCATCCAGCTGCGCAAACACGGCCAGTTGTTCCACCAGAATCTTCGCCGAAGCACGCACGGCGTCTTCTGCGTTGATGGCACCGTTGGTTTCGATTTCCAGCACCAGCTTGTCCAGATCCGTGCGTTGTTCGACGCGGGCATTTTCGACGGCGTAGCTGACACGGCGCACCGGCGAGAACGAGGCATCCAGAACGATACGGCCAATGGATTTGTTCGGCTCGTCACCGAAGCGGCGCATGTTCCCGGGAACATAGCCCCGGCCCGTTTCCACTTTGATCTGCATGTCCAGCTTGGCACCTTGCGACAAGGTGGCAATCACATGATCGGGATTGATGATTTCCACGTCGTGCGGCGTCTGGATGTCACGTGCCGTAACCACCCCTTCGCCGTCTTTGCGCAGACTCAGCGTCACCTCGTCACGGCCTTGCAGCTTGAACACCACACCCTTGAGGTTCAGAAGAATGTTCACCACATCCTCTTGCACCCCATCGATGGACGAGTATTCATGCAACACGCCTGCAATCGTCACTTCCGTTGCCG
>JAHRXD010000174.1 GCA_019104825.1 Comamonas sp. | reverse complement strand
AAACCAGAGCCGGTTCGGGTGCCCGAATCCCTGCCAGAGCCAGAGCCAGAGCCAGAGCCAGAGCCAGAGCCAGAGCCAGAGCCAGAGCCAGAGCCAGAGCCAGAGCCAGAGCCAGAATTTTTCCCGGAACGGCTGCCGTCTTCCCCCCCGGAAATCGAACCGGCGCTGGAGCCACTCCCGCCAGCAGCGCAAGCATGGGCCACGGATGGCATGGAGGGAGAACCGTCCCTGCCTGCGGTGGCGGACGATTTCGCCGTCACCTTGACCCCCGAGGAAATGGCGCCCGCCATCCTGGCGGCAGACTCGGACGCCGACGTTCGGCTCGATCTGGCCGCACCCCCGTTCGATGCTGCGGGGCAGGACGATGTGCCGCCCCCCAGCTTTGTGCGCCAGGCCCAGCGCCGGGCCCGCTGGAACCGGCCCTGGCTGCGGTTTGTGGCCTGGACTTTGCTTGTGCTGCTGCCGGTGCTGCTGGTGTTGCAGTTCTTGCTCTACCAGCGCAACCCCCTGGCGGCGCAAGTTCCGGCGCTGCGGCCCTTGCTGGTCAGCCTGTGCCAGGTGGCCGGATGTTCGATTGCCGCGCCGCACAACATCGCCATGGTGGTGGTGTCCGGCTCGGCCTTCAACCAGGAAGTGCAGCCGGGCCAGTACCGTCTGGGCCTGAGCGTGCGCAACCAGTCCAGCAGCATCGTCGCCACCCCGGCACTGGAACTGACGCTGACCGATGCCAGCGACCAGCCCCTGGTGCGCAGGATTTTCCGGCCTGCCGAACTGGGGATGCCCGCCGAATTGGGCCCCCGGGCCGAATGGAGCGGCAGCCTGCCTTTGGCCGTGCAGCCCTTGCCCCAACCCATTGCGGGTTACCGCATGGAACTGTTTTATCCCTGACTAGAAAGATTCTTTTATGACCGCCCTGATCTGCGGCTCCCTGGCGTTTGACACCATCATGGGCTTTGAAGGCCGCTTTGCCGACCAAATCCTGCCCCAGCAACTGCACATCCTGAACGTGTCGTTTCTGGTGCCTTCGCTGCGCCGCGACTTTGGCGGCTGTGCCGGCAACATCGCCTACAGCCTGAAGCTGCTGGGGGGCGACCCCTTGCCCATGGCTACCGTGGGGCAGGACGGTGCCGACTACCTGCAGCGCCTGCGGGACTTGGACATCGACACTGGCTGCGTTCGCGAGGTGCCTGACACTTACACCGCCCAGGCGATGATCATGACCGACCGCGACAACAACCAGATCACCGCCTTTCATCCCGGCGCGATGAACCAGGCCCACCTGAACACGATCGACGCCAGCCTGGGCGCAAAGATCGCCATCGTTGCCCCCGATGGGCGCGATGCCATGCTGCAGCATGCGGCGCAATTGCATGCGGCCGGCATTCCCTTCGTCTTCGACCCCGGCCAGGGGCTGCCGATGTTCAACGGCGAGGAATTGCTCACCTTCATCGACCAGGCCAGTTGGATTGCGGTCAATGACTACGAAGCGCAAATGCTGTGCGAGCGCACCGGGCTGGACCTGGCCACCCTGTCCGGCAAGGTGCAGGGCCTGGTCGTCACCCTGGGCGCCCAGGGCTGCCAGGTCTGGCAGCAGGGGCAGGCGACGGTGGTGCCTGCCTGCACGCCCAAGGCGGTGGTCGACCCCACCGGCTGCGGCGATGCCTGGCGTGGGGCCCTGCTGTTCGGCCTGCTGCAAGGCTGGGATCTGCCCCGCTGTGCCGCCCTGGGCAACCGTCTGGGAGCGCTGAAAGTGGCGGCCCAGGGACCACAGAACTACCGGCTGGACTTTGACCCCTTAAACTGCGCCGGGTAGCAGACACGTTGGAGGGCAGGGGGCTTATGCTGACGCAGTTTTTCGTGCAAGGCTGGGCGCCCGATCCCTTGCTGTGGGCGCAGCATGACCCCTGGCTGGTATTGCTGTCGGTACTGGTGTCGGTCGGGGCGTCTGCCGTGGCGCTGCACATGGCGCAACTGGCCCGCAAGGCCCAGAACGCCCAGGGGCGCAACCTGGCCTTGGGTTCGGGGGCCCTGGCCCTGGGCAGTGGCGTCTGGACCATGCACTACGTCGGGATGCTGGCCTTTGCCGTGTGCGGGCAGGCCAGCTTCCACCCCTGGATGACGGCCCTGTCCGTGCTGCCGAGCATCGTCGCTTCCTGGGTGGCACTGCGGCTGCTGGTGCGTGAAACCGTCACCAAGCCGGTGCTGCTCAAGGCGGCGGTACTGGTGGGGGCGGGCATTGGCACCATGCATTATCTGGGCATGGCCGCTTCCGACCTGGCACCCGCCATGCGCTACGACGCACTGGGCTTCGTGCTGTCCATCGTCGTTGCGGTGGTTCTGGCTGCCCTGGCGCTGTGGGTGCGCTTTGGCGTGCAGCGCTATTTCCCCCTGGGTTCCATGCGCAATACCGCCCTGGCCGGGACGGTGATGGGCGCGGCGATTGCCGCCATGCACTACACCGGCATGGCGGCCCTGCGCTTTACCGAGCCGATTGCCGAACTGCAGGTGGGAGCATCGGCGCTGACCATCCCGTTGCAGACCACCCTGTCGATTGCCATTGCCGTGGTGACGGTCACCTTGAGCCTGCTCATCCTGGCGATCAACGGCAATTTGCGCTACCGCTATCTGCTCGACCAGATGCTGGTGGCGCGGCAAAGCCAGCAAGACGCCGAAGAATTGCTGCGCCGCAGCGAAGAACAGTTCCGCTCCCTGGTGAAGAACATCCCCGGGGCCACCTTTCGCTGTCGAATCGATGCCATGTGGAGCATGGCTTTCGTCAGCGATGCCGTGCTGGAACTGACCGGGTGGCCGGCCCGTGATTTCATGGCCGGGCAGGTGCATTTCGGGCAGATCCTGCACCCCGAAGACGAGGAATGGGTCGGCCCGGCCATTGCCCGCGCCGTGATCCTGCAACAGCCCTACCAGTTGGAGTACCGTATTGTTCACCGCGACGGTATGGTGCGCTGGGTGTCCGAGACGGGCCGCGCTGCCTACAGCGACCACGATGGTCAGTTGTACCTGGACGGGGTGATCCTGGACATCACCGCCTCCAAGCTGCGGGCCGCCGAATTCGAAGGCACCGTGGCCGCCATCAACCGGGTGCAGGCCATGATCGAGCTGGACCTGGAGGGCCACGTCATCGGCGCCAATGCCAATTACCTGACGCTGATGGGCTATACCCTGGAGGAAGTGTTGGGCCTGCACCACCGCAACTTCTGTACCGACCGGGAAACGGCCAGTTCCGCCTATGCCCGGGCGTGGCAGCAGCTTCTGGCGGGGCAGCCGGTGATCGGGGAATTTCTGCGCGTGGCCAAGGATGGGCACCGGGTCTGGATTCTGGGGTCGTACAACCCGATCTTCGATGCCGAGGGCAAGGTTTTCAAAATCATCAAATTCGCCACCGACCTGAGCGGGCGCCGGGCGATGGAGGAGGCCCTGCGCCAGGCAAAGGAACATGCCGAGGTGGCGGCGGCTGCCCGCAGCAGCTTCCTGGCCAACATGAGCCACGAAATCCGCACGCCGATGAACGCCATCATCGGCTTCAGCGAAGTGCTGCTCGACAGCCCGCTGGATGCCACTCAGCGCCAGCAGCTGACCACGGTGCGCCAGGCCGGGTTGTCGCTGTTGCGGCTGCTCAACGACATCCTGGATTCCGCCAAACTGGAGAAAGGTGCCATGCAACTGGAGGAGGCCGACTTCTCCCTGCGCCAATTGTGCGAGGAAGTCCTCGATACCCAACGCCTGGGTGCCGTGAAGAAAGGCCTGGCCGTGGTACTCGACTACCCGGCCGTGGTGCCCGAGTTTTTCCATGCCGATGCGCTGCGCATCCGGCAGGTACTGCTCAACCTGCTCAGCAATGCCGTGAAGTTCACGGAAGCGGGGCAGGTATGCCTGCGCGTTGACCATGGCCCTGACGGCCTGGTGCTGCAAGTGGCCGATAGCGGCATCGGCATGTCGCCGGAGCAGCAGCAACGCATCTTCGATCCCTTTGCCCAGGCCGATGCCTCGACCACGCGCCGCTATGGAGGGACGGGGCTGGGCACGACCATTGCCCGCCAACTGGTGCAATTGATGGGGGGCAGCATCACTGTGAACAGTGCGGTGGGGCAAGGCTCGACCTTCAGCGTGCTGCTGCCCCTGCAGCAGGCGCAAGGGGCGGTGGTTGCCAGTCCGGGCGAGGAGAGGGCGCAGCCCCTGCCGCCGCTGCGCGTGCTGTGTGTGGATGACATGCCGGAAAACCTGGAGCTGCTGCGCATCGTGCTCGGGCGGGGTGGCCATCAGGTGACCCTGGCCCCTGGCGGGCAGGAAGCCGTGGCGCAATTTACCCGGCAGCCTTTCGATCTGGTACTGATGGACTTGCAAATGCCCGAGGTCGATGGCTACAGCGCAGTGCGACAAATCCGTGCCATCGAGGCCGCACAGCAGCAGTCCCCCACGCCGATCATCGCCTTGTCGGCCAGCGTGCTGGAAGCCGACCGCGCCCTGGCCCTGCAGGCAGGGATGAACGGCTTTGCCCATAAGCCCCTGCATACGCCCCACCTGTACGCTGAAATTGCGCGGGTGTTGGAATTGCCCTCGGCCCTGGCTGCGCCGGAATCCGTGGCTTCGGGAGCGGTTGTTGCTGCGGTGCCATGCGCCGGGGTAGAACTGCCCTGCGCTGCCTCCGCCAGCCTCTGGGATGCCCAGGCCGCCCAGGCGCTGTGGGGGGACGAAGCCACCTGGCGGCAAGCGCTATGGCGCAGCGTGCAGCAGTACCAGCATGGCCTCGAACCATTGCGTGCAGCGCTGGCGGAACAGGATTGGGTCGCTGCGGTGCAGCATGCGCACCGCTGGCGCGGTGTGGCGGCCAATCTGCAACTCCAGCCCCTGGCCTGTGTGCTGCAACAACTGGAGTCGGCAGCACTGGCCGAAAGCACTGCCGAGGTGGACGCCGCCCTGACCCTGGTGCAACGGGTGTGGCATCAGGTGCAGCAGGCCGTTGCACTGTGGGAAGTCGCACCTGCCGACCTGTCGGCCCCGTTGCTGAAAACGCCGCTGGACCCACGGCTGGGTTCGTGGGTTGCCGAGGCCGTCGCCCTGCTGCAGCAAGGCGAATTGCCCAGTGAGGTGCTGGCACAGTTGCAATCAGTACTCAGTGCTACGGAATTTGAATCCATCCGAAATGCCATGGACGACTTCGACTTTTCCCGTGCGCAGCAGTTGCTGTTGCGGGTAGTTGGGTAATATTCCTTACAAATACATTTTAAAAGGTAACAAGTTGTGCAGAATCACGGTGGGCCACACCCTCTGGCGCTGACGGATCCCCCGGGGATGCCGGACAGGGCTGCATTGCATGAATTGCAGGCTTTGGCGCAAACGGCCAGTCCGGCGGCACAGCAGGCGCTGGCCGATCTGCTGTCAGTTGCCCGGCAATCGGCGCAGGCACAAGCGCAGCGTCTGGCAGCGGAAAAGCACCTGGCCGACCTGCAGTCCGTGGTTGATCGCATGGTGCAAACCGTGGGCGTGCGCATCAAGCACTGGGATCAGCCGCAGCGGGCCTTGCTGCAACTGGCCGTGACGGCCGATGATTTCGAAGCGCAGTACAAGGGAATGCTGTTGCGCGAGCGCACCCTCAACCAGCACGCCATCGTCAGCGCCACCGACGTGCAGGGCACCATCACCTACGTCAACGACCTTTTCTGCCAGATCAACGGCATGGCTCCGCACGAACTGCTGGGACAGAACCACCGCATCATTGCCTCGGGCCTGCACCCCCAGGGGTTCTACACGCAGATGTGGGTGACGATCAGCCAGGGCGAGACCTGGCACGGCGAGATCTGCAACCGCTCCCCGGCCACCGGGCGGCTGTACTGGGTAGCGGCCACCATCGTGCCGTTTCTGGATGCCAACGGGCTGCCGCAGGAATACATCTCGGTGCGCACCGATATTACCGAGCGCAAGAACCTGGAGCAGACCCTGGCGCGGGAGCAGCATTTCCTGGCCAACATCACCGCCAACCTGGGCAAGGGGGTCATGGTGCTGGATCGCCACGAGCATTGCACCTACCTCAACCCCGAGGCCGAACACCTGCTGGGCTGGACGTTGCAGGAGCTGCAAGGCCAGGCGCTGCACGAAAAAATCTATTTTTGCGCCGAGCAGGATGCAGCCGCAGACCGTCACGGCTGTCCCGTCTGCGTCTGCTACGGCCTGGGCGAGGTCGTCCGTTTCGACGTGCAGGACGACCTGGTGCTGTTGCACAAGGAACGCGGCGCCTTCTCTGCCGCCATGACGGTTTCGCCCCTGTTTGAAAACGGCATCCTCACCGGCTGCGTGGCCGTGTTCCACGACATTACCGAACACAAGCGCTACGAAGCCGAGTTGCGCCAGGCCAAGGAGCAGGCCGAGCAGGCCAGCCAGGCACGCAGCAGTTTCCTGGCCAATATGAGCCATGAAATCCGCACCCCGCTCAATGCCATCATCGGTTTTACCGAAGCCCTGCTCGACACCCCGCTGGATGCCGGCCAGCAGCGCCAGCTGACCACCGTGCGCCAGTCGGGCCATGCCTTGTTGCGCCTGCTCAACGACATCCTGGATACCGCCAAGCTCGACAAAGGGGCGGTCGTGCTGGAAGTGGCCGATTTTTCCCTGCGCAAGCTGTGCCGGCAGTTGCTGGACATGCAGGCCCCCAATGCTGCGAATAAAGCCCTGGCCCTGAAATTGGACTACCCCCCGACCGAACCGGAATTTTTCCGTGGGGACGCCCTGCGGCTGCACCAGGTGCTGCTGAACCTGCTGTCCAACGCCATCAAATTTACCGAAGCCGGCAGCGTCACCCTGCATGTGCACCACACGGGGGCACAGGGCCTGTGCCTGAGGGTGCAGGACAGTGGCATTGGCATGACTCCGGCCCAATTGGCACGGATTTTTGCGCCCTTCGCCCAGGCCGATGCGTCCACTACGCGCCGTTTTGGCGGCACGGGACTGGGCACCACCATTGCCCGCCAGTTGGTGGAACTGATGCATGGACGCCTGGAGGTGACCAGCACTCCGGGGCAAGGCTCGTGCTTTACCGTCTGGCTGCCGCTGGCGCAAGGCCGGCCCGTGCAGCCGCTGCCCCAGGCCAGCGGCCCGCAACTGCCCCCTTTGCGCATTTTGGGGGTGGACGATATTCCGGAAAACCTGGAGCTGCTGCAACTGGTGCTGCGCCGTGGTGGTCACGACGTCACCCTGGCCGGTGGCGGCCAGCAGGCCCTGGCCCTGCTGGCCGAGCAGGATTTTGACCTGGTGCTGATGGATGTCCATATGCCGGATGTGGACGGCTTTACCGCCGTGCGCCGCCTGCGGGCCCTGGAAACGGCCCGGGCAAAGGCCAGAACCCCGGTGATCGCCCTGTCGGCCAGCGTGCTGGAAGAAGACCGCCAGCAGGCCCGGCAGGCGGGCATGGACGGGTTTGCCCACAAACCGCTGCACGTCCCCCGGCTGAATGCAGAAATCGCCCGGGTGCTGCAACTGTGGCCGCAGGTGCCAGCGGCCCCCCTGGCAGACCTGCACCCGGGCAGCGACGCCGTTTGGGACGAAGCTGCCGCCCTCGCCCTGTGGGGGGATGCCTCGCGCTGGCATTCCGCCTTGCAGCGCTGCCTGGAAACGTATCGCACGGCACCGGCACAGATGGCACAGCACAATGCCCAGGGCGATGCGTCCGATGTGGCTGCCCTGGCCCACCGCTGGCGTGGGGTGGCCGGCAACCTGCAGCTTGTGGCCCTCGCCGAAGCCTTGCAGGTGGTCGAGGGCCAGGCGCAGCATGGGCATGCCGTGGCCGATGCGGCCCTGCACGCCGTGGCGCAGGCCTGGCAGGCCGTCCAGCAGCGCTGTCTGGCCCTGGGCATGGCTGAACCGCAGGCCAGTGCCGGGATCTGGGTGTCCGTCGCCCCGGCCACGGCGCTGCCTTCGTCCCTGGATGGGCAGGCCGAACGTGCGTTGGCCCAGGCGCTGGCCAGTCTGGAGCGTGGGGAATGGCCCGACCAGGGGCTGACCGCCCTGGCGCCTTGGCTGCCCGCTGCCGTGCTGCAACCTGTGGCCCAGGCGTTGGAACATTTCGATTTTGAGCGTGCCGGCCAATTGCTGCGCCAGTACGCGGTATCTTCTTCACAGGCTGCTGCCTTATGACTGCTTCCCCAGACCATCGTCCCCGCCTGCTCCTGGTGGATGACGAACCGACCAACCTGCAGGTGCTGCGCCAGGTACTGCAGCAGGATTACCGCCTGCAGTTTGCGACCGATGGCAGCCGGGCCCTGGCGCTGGCCCGGCAGCATGCGCCGGATTTGATCCTGCTGGACGTGATGATGCCCGGCATGGACGGCCATGCCGTCTGCCGTGCCCTGAAGGCCGATGCCGGTACTGCCGCCATTCCGGTGATCTTCGTGACGGCACTCAGCGACGTGGCCGATGAGGTCAGCGGTTTTGCTGCCGGCTGCGTGGACTACATCGCCAAGCCGATCAGCGCCCCCATCGTACGGGCGCGGGTGCGCACCCACCTGTCTCTGGTGCGCATGGATGAATTGCGCGAAACACGGCTGCAAATCGTCCAGCGCCTGGGCCGTGCTGCCGAGTACAAGGACAATGAAACCGGGATGCACGTCATCCGCATGAGCCACTTCTCCCAATTGCTTGCCTTGGCCGCCGGGTGCGATCCCCTGTGGGCCGAAGACCTGCTCAACGCCGCGCCGATGCACGACGTGGGCAAGATCGGCATTCCGGACGCCATCCTGCAAAAACCGGGCAAGCTGACCGAAGAGGAATGGGCCGTGATGCGCCGCCACCCGGAGATTGGCGCGGAAATCATCGGGCATGACCCCTCGCGCGTTTTGTGTCTGGCCCGTTCGGTGGCCTTGTACCACCATGAAAAATGGGATGGCAGCGGCTACCCGCATGGTTTGGTCGGAGAGGCCATACCGTTGGAGGCACGTATCGTTGCCCTGGCCGATGTGTTCGATGCCCTGACCAGCGAACGCCCTTACAAAAAAGCCTGGCCAGCGCAGGAGGCCATGGCCCTGATCCAGTCCGAAGCCGGGCGGCACTTCGACCCTGCACTGGTCGCGCTGTTCGTACCGCTGGTGGACGAGCTGCTGACTATCCGTCAGCGCTGGGCGGATTGACCACTGGAGAAGGGGTATCGGGGGATGCCCGGAGTTTGTCAAAGAGTGCAAACACGCGGATGAACCCGGCCGCAATCGGTAAGGCCTTATTACACTTTGGGCGCTTCCCACCTCTTTTGGCCGAGCCACAACTCACGTGGGGAAAAGACCGGTTGCTCGGTGGCGCCCAATAAGGGCGATGCCCTCCCGTGGCTCCAAATGGCCTGCAACCACTGCCCAATGTTTGGCAGGGAGACGACAGTAGCAAGCTGCACTGTTGGAATGCGCTTGAACATTTTTTTAATCTTGTTTTTATTTTTGCCAAAAAGACGTTTGCTCCATGCGTAAGAACTTGCCTGTTACCCAGAAAAATTACGACTTTCCGGCGCACCAGACCCTGATTTCCATCACCGATACCAAGGGCCGCATCACCTACTGCAATGCCGACTTCATCGAGGTGAGCGGTTACACCCAGGACGAGCTGCTGGGCCAGCCGCACAACCTGCTGCGCCACCCGGACATGCCGTCCGAGGCGTTCCGGGATTTCTGGGACACCATTCAGAAAGGCATGTTGTGGAGCGCCGTCATCAAAAACCGGCGCAAGAACGGCGACCACTACTGGGTGCGGGCCAATGCCACGCCCATGCGTGATGGGCAGCGCATCGTCGGCTACCTGTCGGTGCGCACCCGTCCCAGTGCCCAGGAGGTTGCGGCCGCAGAAAAACTCTATGCCGCCATGAATCAGGAGGCAGCGGTCGGGCAACGCATTCATACCCTGCAACGCGGCGCGGTGCGCCGGGGCGGTCTGGCGGGGCGGATCTGGGGTGGACTGCGCCCGGGGTTCGAGGGCAAGCGCAACCTGCTGCTGTTGCTGTCCGTCTGCGGTCCGATACTGGCAGCGCTGCTGCAAACGCCCTGGTGGGGCGTGCTGCTGGCCTCTGTCGTTACAGCTACCCTGGCCGGTTGGGGGCTGGCGCGGCTGACCTTGCGCCCTGTCCGGCAGGTGCTGGAGGTTTCGCGCCAGTTGGCCAGCGGGGATTTGTCGCAATTCGTGGCCGTGCCCGAGCACGGCCTGGGGCGGCGCCTGCTGCTGCCGGTGGCACAACTGGGGCTGTCGATTCGCACCGTCATGGCCGATGTGCGCGAAGACCTGGCCCAGTTGCAGGGTCAGGCCCAGGAGGTTGCCACCGGTAGCCACGATCTGGCTTCGCGCCTGGAAGCGCAGGCCAGCAGCCTGGAGCAGACCGCTGCCGCCATGGACCAGATCAACAGCACCGTGGGCCAGACCGCCGATCTGGCCAGCAACGGCGTGGCCCTGGCGCGTGAGACCACGGCCAGCGCCGAGCGCAGCCAGGAAGCGATGCGCGGCATGGCCGCGACCATGGGGGAGATCACCGACTCGGCTCGGCGCATCGGCGACATCATCCAGACCATCGAAAGCGTGGCTTTCCAGACCAACATCCTGGCGCTGAATGCGGCGGTGGAAGCGGCCCGCGCGGGCGAGCAAGGGCGCGGCTTTGCCGTGGTGGCAGCCGAGGTGCGGGCTCTGGCCGGACGCACCACCGGGCTGGCCAAGGAAATCAAGGATTTGATCGACGAATCGCAAACCCGCGTGGCCGCCGGCAGCACCCGCGCCCAGGAGGCCCGCACGCGCATGGACGAGGCCCTGGCCCAGGTGCAGCAGGTCGGTCAGGTGCTGGAACACATCAACACGGCAGCCCGCGAGCAGGCGCTGGGCGTGCGCCAGATCAGCGAGGCGGTGCAGCACATGGACCAGATCACCCAGCAGAACGCCAGCGTGGTCAGCCAGATGGACGCCTCGGCCAAGCGGATGCACGCCCGGGCCAGCGAGGCGCGGGACAACATCCGCGTATTCCGGCTGGCCAGCGGCGAACACACGCACGCCGAAACCGATGCCGTTGCCTTGCGCCAGCAAAGCCGTGCCCGCAGCGACGCGGAGGCTGCTGTAGCGCTGGAGTACGCGTAAACACGGTCTAAATACAAACCCGTGCGACCTTGGCACATCATCCCTGGCGCAAGGGTGCCGGGGCAGGGCTTTCCCAGGCCCTTTCCCTCTACAGCAAACGGGGAAGAATCTGATATGAATGCAAGCACTTCAAAAAATCTTGGAAAGGGCTTGCGATGCGTACCAACCTGCCTGTTACCCAGCGGAACTACACCTTCCCGGCGCACAAGACCTTGATCTCGGTGACCGATATCAAGGGGCGGATCACTTATTGCAATACCGATTTCATCGAGGTGAGCGGCTACACCCAGGATGAACTGCTGGGCCAGCCGCACAA
>JAHRXD010000169.1 GCA_019104825.1 Comamonas sp. | reverse complement strand
GCTGGACATCGCCGGTGGCACGGGCGACCTGTCGCTGGCCTTTGCCAAAAAGGTCGGCACTACCGGCCAGGTGGTGCATACCGACATCAACGAAGCCATGCTGCGCGTGGGCCGCGACCGCCTGATCGACAAAGGCATCCTCCTGCCCACCGTGGTCTGCGATGCAGAAAAACTGCCCTTCCCCGACCAGCACTTCAACCTTGTCAGCGTCGCCTTCGGCCTGCGCAACATGACGCACAAGGACGCGGCGCTGAAAGAAATGTGCCGGGTGCTGAAGCCGGGCGGGAAACTTCTGGTGCTGGAGTTCTCTAAAGTCGCCAAGCCGCTGGAAAAAGCCTACGACTGGTACTCCTTCAACATCCTGCCGCGCCTGGGCTCCATGGTGGCGGGCGACGCCGACAGCTACCGCTATCTGGCCGAATCCATCCGCATGCACCCCGGCCAGCAGGAATTGAAGGCGCTGATGCAGCAAGCCGGTTTCGGCCATGTCGATTACCACAACATGACCGCCGGGGTCGTGGCCCTGCATGTCGGCATCAAGTGCTGAACCTTCCAGAACGTCGTTAAAAAACGACAGATCGGGAAAAAACGCATTGCCCGACCAGCGGGCTTGACTGGATAACCCTAGAACTTGAATTTCTTTTATTTTTGGAGCAAACGATGAAAAAACTATGGGTGGTGACTTTGACCACAGCGCTGCTGCTTGCGCAACCGCTGGCCGAAGCCAAACGCCTGGGTGGTGGCGGCTCGATCGGCCGTCAGTCCAGCAACGTAACCCAGCGTCAGGCCACCCCGCCTGCGGCCCCCGCCCGCCAGCAAAATGCCCAACAGCAACCGGCGCAAAACCCCGGGCAGGCCAACGCCGCCCAGACCCCGGCCAAAAAGCCCTGGGGCGCCATGCTCGGCGGTCTGGCCGCCGGCCTGGGCCTGGCCTGGCTGGCCAACAGCCTGGGCCTGGGCGAAGCCTTCGGCAACATCCTGCTGATCGGCCTGCTGGTCATGGCCGGTCTGGCCATCTTCGGCATGATCCGGCGCCGCAACCAGAACGCAGCCGCCGCGCCTGCGCCCTTCGCCTTCCAGGGCGGCCCCGCTCCGGCAGCGGCAGGCGGCAACGTCTTCAACCCGCCGCAATACAAGCCCGAGAAAGTCGGCAACGACGCCTCGGCCCGCCCCTGGGAGCAATTCGGTCAGGCCGCACCGGCCTCATCGACCGCAGGCGGCAGCATGATCGGCGCTGCCCTGGCCGGTTCGCAGACCTGGGGCATCCCGGCGGACTTCGACACCGCCGGTTTCATCACCGCCGCCAAGCGTAACTACCTGAACCTGCAATCCGCCTGGGATGCGGGCGACCTGGACACCCTGCGCTCCATGATGACCGACGACATGCTGGAGGAAGTGCGCCAGCAGCTGGCCGAACGCGAGGCCGAGGCCAACGGCACCGCCAACGTCACCGAAATCGAAGGGCTGGAAGCGCAGTTGCTGGGCATCGAAGACCAGGGCGACGTGTATCTGGCCAGCGTGGAGTTCTCCGGCATGAGCCGCGAAGACCTGGGCGCGGGCCTGAGCCCCTTCCGCGAAGTGTGGAACATGGCCAAGCCCAAATCGGGCAGCGGCGGCTGGCTGGTGGCCGGTTTGCAGTCGCTGGGCTGATCGGCATCCGTCCACGGCGGCGACACCTGGGCCAGCAAGGCTGGTAGGGCCGCTGTGGAATGCGCGGATAATCGGGGGACTATGGCAACACAGTCCCCCTTTTCTTTGCTCGGCAATCTGGCCGAGCGTGCCGCCCAGGCCGTGCAGCCGCCGGCCTGGTTCGTCTCCGAAACCCAGCAGCGCGTGGTGCTGTTCCTCAACCACGTCGTGATGCAGGAACCCCAGGCCATGGAGCGCCTGGTGCGCCAGACCGGGCGCATCGCCCTGGTGCAGTGGCGGCAGTTCTCCATGGCCCTGGTCGTCACCCCGGCCGGCCTGTTCAATCTGGCGGAAGAAGGCGCCCGGCCCGACCTGCGCCTGGAAGTGCTGGACACCAATCCCCTGGCCCTGGCGCAAACCGCCCTGCGCGGCGACAAACCGGCGATTCGCATCGAGGGCGACGTGCAACTGGCCGCCGAGATCAACTGGCTGGCGGAAAACCTGCGCTGGGATGTGGAGGAAGACCTGGCCCGCGTCATCGGCGACGTGCCGGCGCACACCCTGGCCAATCTGGCCCTGGCTGCTGCCAACGCCGTGCGCCAGTTCGTCGGCAAGGCCAGGGGCGGGGCCGCCGGCGCCCGGCCGCTGGCATAAGGCGCATTACCGTTATGGGCCGTTTCTTTCGTGCGTGGGCCATCGTCTGGGTGGTGCTGCGT
The DNA here is from genome assembly GCA_019104825.1 of Comamonas sp. Taxonomy (GTDB): domain Bacteria; phylum Pseudomonadota; class Gammaproteobacteria; order Burkholderiales; family Burkholderiaceae_C; genus Comamonas; species Comamonas nitrativorans. The sequence continues at coordinate 719 of JAHRXD010000169.1, read as the reverse complement.
TATGGTCTGGATGAGCTGGTGCTCTCCAGCTTCCAACACCCCTGGCTGAACCTGCTGCGGCGCATCGTCACCGTGGGGCGCAAGCTGGACGCCCCGCGCGGCCAGCGGCTGCGCCAGGCGCTGGAGGAGCTGGGGCCGATCTTCGTCAAGTTCGGCCAGGTGCTGTCCACGCGCAGCGACCTGCTGCCGCCCGACGTGGCCGAGGAACTGGCCAAGCTGCAAGACCGGGTGCCGCCGTTCGATCCGCAGATTGCGGTGGAGACGATCGAAAAATCCTTCCGCAAGCCGCTGGACGAGATTTTCCTGAGCTTCGAGCGCCAGCCGGTGGCCAGCGCCTCGATCGCACAGGTGCATTTCGCCACCATCCGCGCCCGCGACGGGCACGAGCGCGAAGTGGCCGTGAAGGTGCTGCGCCCGGGCATGAAACGCGTGATCGACAAGGATCTGGCGCTGATGCACATGATGGCCGGCTGGGTGGAAAAGCTCTCGGCCGACGGCAAGCGCCTGAAGCCGCGCGAAGTGGTGGCCGAGTTCGACACCTACCTCAACGACGAGCTGGACCTGGTGCGCGAAGCGGCCAACGCCGCGCAGTTGCGCCGCAACATGGCAGGGCTGGATTTGCTGCTGGTGCCGGAAATTTTCTGGGACTTCTGCCATACCGACGTGATGGTGATGGAGCGGATGCACGGCGTGCCCATCAGCCAGGTCGAAAAGCTGCG
>JAHRXD010000148.1 GCA_019104825.1 Comamonas sp. | reverse complement strand
TGTACCAGCTCTACGAAGACCAGTGCCAGCGCGAAGGCGTGGTCGATTTTGCCGAGCTGCTGCTGCGCTCCTACGAGCTGCTGCGCGACCACCCCGCCTTGCGCCAGCACTACCAGCAGCGCTTTCGCTACCTCCTGGTCGATGAGTTCCAGGACACCAACAAGCTGCAATACCAGTGGCTGAAACTGCTGGCAGGCGAGCAGGAAGGCGGGCGCATCGTCGGCAGCAGCAGCGTGCTGGCCGTGGGCGACGACGATCAGAGCATCTACGCCTTTCGCGGGGCGCGAGTGGGCAACATGCAGGACTTTCTGCGTGAATTTGCCGTGCCGCACCAGATCAAGCTGGAGCGCAACTACCGCAGCCACGGCAACATCCTGGACTGCGCCAACGCACTGATCGAACACAACAGCCAGCGCCTGGGCAAGAACCTGACCACCGACCAGGGCGCGGGCGAGCCGGTGCGCATCCACGAAGCGCCCACCGACCTGGACGAAGCCCGCTGGCTGGTCGAGGAAATCCAGGCGCTGACCCGCAACGACGGCTTTCCTCGCCAGGAAATCGCCCTGCTCTACCGCAGCAACGCCCAAAGCCGCGTGCTGGAAAGCCGTTTGTTCAACGCCGGCATCCCCTACCGCGTGTATGGCGGCCTGCGCTTTTTCGAGCGGGCGGAAATCAAGCACGCCCTGGCCTACCTGCGCCTGCTGGAAAACCCGCAGGACGACACCAGCTTTCTGCGCGTGGTGAACTTCCCCACACGCGGCATCGGTGCCCGCAGCCTGGAAACCCTGCAGCAGGAAGCCCAGCAGGCCGGATGCAGCCTGATGGACGCCACCACCCTGGTCAGCGGCGTTGCCGGAGCCAAGTTGCGCAGCTTTCACGCCCTGCTGGACGTAATGCGCGAAGCCGTGGCGGGCCAGAGCCTGCGCCACACCATCGCCCACGTCCTGCACGCCAGCGGCCTGCAAGACCACTACCGCGCCGACAAGGAAGGCCAGGAGCGCCTGGAGAACCTGGACGAGCTGATGAACGCCGCCGAAAGCTTTGTGCTGCAAGAAGGCTTCGGCAAAGACGCAATCGCCCTGCCGCTGGATGAAACCGCAGCCGGGGCAGCAGGCGCCACCCTCACGCAAAGCCCGGCCAGCCAGGGCATCAACCCCGGCCAGCCGCTGCTCCGTCGCCCTTTGCCGGATACGAATGCCGAAACCGGCGAAACCCTCTCGCCCCTGCAAGCCTTCCTCGTCCACGCCGCGCTGGAGGCGGGGGACAACCAGGCCCAGGCCGGGCAGGACGCGGTGCAGCTCATGACCGTCCACGCCAGCAAGGGGCTGGAGTTTGATGCCGTGTTCATCGTCGGCCTGGAAGAAGGGCTGTTCCCCCACGAAAACGCCCTGAGCGACAAGGGCGGCCTGGAGGAAGAACGCCGCCTGATGTATGTCGCCATCACCCGCGCCCGCCAGCGCCTGTACCTCAGCCACGCGCAAAGCCGCATGTTGCATGGCCGCACCAGCTTCAACCTGCCCAGCCGCTTCCTGGACGAGCTGCCCGCCCCATGCGTAAAAATCCTCGGCGCACGGGGCTTTGCCAGTTTCAGTCCTAAAAAAGAAGCTTCTTCCGCTTATTCAACAGGGTTTTCAGATAGTTTCAACTTTGAAAACCGCATGAAATCAGCGGAAAAAGCTCCTTTTTCCAATAAATCCCACCATTCCAGCGGCATTGCCAAAGGCTGCAAGGTGTTCCACGCCAAATTCGGCGAAGGCCGCGTGCTGGCCATCGAAGGCACCGGCGACGACGCCCGCGCCCAGGTGGACTTCCCACGCCACGGCAGCAAATGGCTGGCGCTGGGCATTGCCAAGCTGACGGTGGTGGAGTAGCGGGCCAGGGCCGCCTTATGAATTTCCCCCGCCTCGTTCCCATCCCCGCCAACCCGCACGGGCGCGACTTTGCCGTGGGCGACATCCACGGCTGCTTCACCGCGCTGCAACAGGCGCTGACGCACATCGGCTTCGACCCGGCGCAAGACCGGCTGTTCGCCGTCGGCGATCTGGTCAATCGCGGGCCGGAATCGGCCCAGGTGCTGCACTGGCTGGCACAACCGTGGTTCCACGCCATCAGCGGCAACCACGACTTCATGGCCTGGCGCTTCGCCCTGGGCCAGCCGTATCCGCAGGTCGATGTGCTGGAACACGGCGGCGGCTGGCTCACCACCACTGCCCCGGAACTGCTCGACGCCATCGCCCGGCAATTGCAGGCCCTGCCCCTGGCGATGGAAGTGGCCACGCCCGACGGCCCCGTCGGCCTGATCCACGCCGACTGCCCCAGCGACGATTGGCAACAGCTACGCACGCACGACCTTTCGGCCAGCGACCAGGATTGCTGCCTGTGGTCACGCCAGCGCTACCAGCGCCGCTACGCCGCCCCGGTGCGCAACGTCCGGGCCGTCGTCCACGGGCACATGACCGTGCCTACCATGCAGACGCTGGGCAACGTGTTCTTCATCGACACCGGCGGCTGGCGCACCGGCCAGGGGCACTTCACCTTTTTGGATCTGCACACCCTGCAAGCCCTGCGCGGCCCCGGCCCGGCAGCCCATGCCGTGCAGCAACGTTACCGCTAAAACAAAAAAGCCTGCTATCCACAAGATAGCAGGCTTCTGATGCAGTTGGTAGGGCGTGGCGGACTTGAACCGACGACCAAGGGATTATGAGTCGGTTCATTGACGCCTATATATTAAACAAAATCAACAAGTTATAACCATGATCGCGCACTACAACAGCACTACTCAGCTGTTTCGTAGACAACTGGTTGACACTCATTGCTCTCGTACGGCAGGCTTGTTTTGCACGGCACGCAACAAGCGCTTTGCCCAGCATGAAACGGTAACGTGGCAATATCTTGTGCGATCACCACGGCAGAGATGCAGCGGCGTCTCACAAACCATCAATGCCCATGACTGCTGCAGGCGTGTTGGTAATGAATCGTCGAGCGACATAGTACAAGCATGGGGAGGCATACCCATCCCCCTGCAGAACTGCGCCGTCACGTACCGACTATGAGCCGCCACTCACGCAGTTCATGCCAACGACGGTCAGCAGCGCTTGCTGCAGAGGCTAAACTCAGACTGCACTGGCTGCGAGGCCTCAACAGCTAGGCATAGAAGCCACTTCGCGAGACACCGGGCGCCTCGCAGATCAGATTCACCGGCCAAGCCCCTCAGTATTTCGCAACGAAGCTGAACTTAACATCGACCCCTTGACGCAGAAGGCTGCGGCTTTTTCAGGATGTGGTGTTCCATTTTCATACTGATGGATTATTTAGTCCGTCCTGAAAAATCCGCAGGCTATTGATTTAATTGGAAGTTCCAGGGATTGCTGAGGGCGGAATTTGCAAGTTATAGTTTTGCCAACAGCTGTTTTCTTGCAAATTGTTCCCGAGGATTCCGATGGGTCCAAAGCCTTCACAGCCGCAAACGGCCGAGTTGTTCCGCCCACGACTGGACGAGCAGCTCAACATGCGTCATCCGCTGGTCAAGCTGGCCGCGCTGATCGATTGGAGCGAGATTGAGCGGACCTTTGCTGTGCCGTTCACCTCGGGGCGTGGCCGCCCCGCCTTGCCGCCTCACCTGATCGCCGGGCTGCTGTATCTGCAGCACACCTTCAATGCCTCCGATGAAGCCGTGGTCAACACCTGGGTGGAGAACCCGTACTGGCAGTTCTTCTGCGGCGAGACCTACCTGCAGACCGAGTTGCCCATCGACCCGTCCAGCCTGACGCGCTGGAGAAAGCGCATTGGGGAAGAAGGCGTGGAAACGCTGCTGGCGGCCAGCATTGAAGCCGCCCGGCGTGGCGGCGTCATCCAGAAGTCCAGTACGCAGCAGGTGATCGTGGACACCACCGTCATGCCCAAGGCGATCGCCTATCCCACCGACAGCCGCCTGCTGGACAAGAGCCGCCAGCACCTGGTCAAGGCAGCCCAGGACAACGGGCTCAAGCTGCGCCAGAACTACAACCGCGTGGCCCCTCGGTTGGCCGCACAGATCGGACGCTACGCACACGCCAAGCAGTTCAAACGCATGAAGAAAGCGGTGCGCACGCTGCGCACCCGCGTTGGTCGGGTACACCGCGAGGTGCAGCGCCAACTGCATGTGCTGCCCGAAGCGACCAGGACCAAGGTCCAGGACTTGCTGCAGCGCAGCGGCCGCATCCTGACCCAGCGCACCAAGGACAAACACAAGCTGTATGCCCTGCACGCACCCGAAGTGGAATGCATCAGCAAGGGTAAGGCCAGGACACCGTACGAGTTCGGCGTGAAGGTGAGCATCGCCACCACGCTCAAGGAAGGCCTGGTGGTGGGCATGCGCTCCATGCCGGGCAATCCGTATGGCGGCCACACCCTGGCCGAGACGCTGGAGCAGGTGGGCATCCTCACCGGCACGGACAGGCCGCCTGCCACGGCCATCGTGGACAAGGGCTATCGGGGGGTGGAGATCGAAGGTGTGCGCATCCTCAGATCAGGCCAGAAGCGAGGCATGACCAGGATACTGAAGGCGATGATCAGGCGAAGAAGCGCCATTGAGCCGACCATCGGGCACATGAAGATGGACGGGCGGCTGGGTCGCAACCCTCTCAAGGGTGCGCTAGGCGATGCGCTGCACGCGGTGATGTGCGGCGCCGGACACAACCTGCGCCTGATCCTGGCCGCGCTGCGGCTTTATTGCGACCGATTCGGGCTGTCCATGCGGGTGGTCATAGCGGCATTGCTCGACGCTTCAAGCAATCAACGACTGGCTCACCGCTGAGAGTCGAATTGTTCAGGGCGGACTATTTAAATTAATCTATCCGCATAAAAAATAGTGTACGGAAATGCGTGTACCACATGCAATATTTTAATTAATTCTCAAAAAGACTCGAATTCTTCGAGATATTTATTCAAGATTTTTTTTGTTCTTTGGGAAATTTTTCCTTTAATCTCACATCGTAGCAAATAAGCTAATGGTGCATCCTTTGAAACATTTCGAACATAAGCTTGAATTGTATTCTCATTATTATTAATAATTGTGCTAATACATGAACTTAAAAATTGCGGCACATAACCAATAAGATGTTTTGGATTTTCCGTTCTGATAATTACTGCATTTTTATCAAATTTATTTTGCTTATCAAGACAGAGAAAAATTTCATCTTCAACATTTAAATTATCAACAACCTCTTTAACTGATGAATGGAAGTAGCGCAATCCGTGAGAGTTGAAAGAATGCTTAAAATTTCCATCGCTATCCCAGCTAAATTTTTTAATAACTTGATAATTATCAGTACCTCTAGTTCCTTCAGACCTTGTTAAGATTGTAAACGGATCAGCATTACCTTCATTAAGTCCAAGCCAGCCAATATATTCTTTGTACTCAGGCCTTTTCGAGGATAAAAGTCTGTTTGAAAAAAACGGGAATAAATTTTCTGAAAAATATTCAACCTTCAAGTCTTCCATGCCGCTAAGCGGCTGGAAAAGAGAGGTTTTGCCCACCCCTTTTGTATAATTGAAAATATATGATTCTTCAATTTTTCGCAGACGACCGACAATATGCCAGGTTCTAGATTCTGGATTCTGCCAAGATACGAAGACTTCATTCAT
>JAHRXD010000129.1 GCA_019104825.1 Comamonas sp. | reverse complement strand
GCAAAGCATTGCCCAAATGGGCAGCAGCGATACCGATCGCGTAAAGCTGCATTTTGAATTGCGCCGCCAGGGCAAGCCGATTGACCCCGTGCGTTATTTGCCAGCGCGATAAAACCGTTTTGCCCGTGTGGCAAGGCGTTTGAATGGCGCTTTTCAGCCCGGCACTGTGCCGGGCTTTTATTTTTCAGGACAGGTTGGCGTGGCAGAAAAATCCATGAATCAGGATGCGGAAATGGCCGAGTTGCCGGAAACCGGGGAGGACGACGCCCAGGCCGTCGAGGTGCGCCAGCTTGCGCTGCCTGCGGCCTTGCACGGCAACCGTCTGGACAAAGCCTTGGCCGAGCTGGTGCCGGAGTTTTCCCGCAGCTACCTGCAGCAATTGCTGGCGCACGGGGCCGTGCAGCTCAATGGCCGCGAGGTGCAGAAACCGGCCACCAAAGTCCGACTGGGCGACCACTTGGCCGTGACCATGCGCCCCACGGCGCAAAGCCAGGCGTTCAAGCCCGAGGCCATGGCCCTGGACGTCGTTTTTGAAGATGCGCACCTGCTGGTGGTGAACAAGCCGGCGGGCCTGGTCGTCCACCCCGCACCGGGGAATTGGAGCGGCACCCTGCTCAACGGCCTGCTGGCCCACCATGCCGGGGCCGTGCAAGTGCCCCGGGCGGGCATCGTGCATCGGCTGGACAAGGACACCAGCGGCCTGATGGTGGTGGCGAAAACCCGCGCCGTCATGGATGCACTGGTGGCGTTGATCGCCCGGCGCGACGTTGGCCGCCGTTATCTGGCCCTGGCCCATGGCGCGTGGCAGGGTGCGCCGATGCAGACGGTGGCGGCCGCCATTGGCCGCGACCCGCGCAACCGCCTGCGCATGGCGGTGGTCGATTTGCAGCACAGCCCCGGCAAAGAGGCGCGGACGGACATTACCTGCCTGAGCAGCACCGACGCCCACTGCCTGGTGCATTGCAAGCTGCATACCGGGCGCACGCACCAGATTCGTGTCCACATGCAGCATTTGCACCATCCCCTGGTGGCCGATGCGGTGTATGGCGGCGCAGCGGCGGGCGATCTGCAACGCCAGGCGCTGCACGCCTTTCGGTTGCAATTCATCCATCCTGTGACCGGAGAAGACTTGCATTTGCGGGCCGAGCCGCCCCGGGATTTTTTGACGGCAGCCGAAAAACTGGGCCTCCAGTACAATTGCCCGCCTTAAAGCGGCTACCTGCTGCAATCGCCCGCCCGGGAGGGTCGGATTCTTTTATTTTTCCCAAGGATGGATATGGACGCGAAAAAGGTGCTTGAAACCGCCCTTTTATGTGCCGCCGGGCCACTGCCCGAGCGCGATTTGCGTATTTTGTTCGACGGCGCCGTCGATACCGCCAGCTTGCGTACCCTCTTGCAGGAATTGCAGCACGACTGGCAGGGCCGGGGGGTGGAGCTGGTGCAGGTTGCGTCCGGCTGGCGCTTCCAGACCCGCCCGGAAATGCGCGTCTTTCTCGACCGCCTGAACCCGGAAAAGCCGCCGCGCTACAGCCGTGCCGTACTCGAAACCCTGGCCATCATCGCCTACCGCCAGCCGGTGACGCGCGGCGACATCGAGGACATCCGGGGCGTCACGGTCGGCAGCCAGATCATCAAGCAACTGGAAGACCGGGGCTGGATCGAGGAAATCGGCTACCGCGAAACCGTGGGCCGTCCGGCATTGCTGGCAACCACGCGCCAGTTTCTGGACGACCTGGGCCTGCAATCCCTGGTCGACCTGCCGCTGCTGGGCGGCGAAGACGAGCGCGATGCCCAGGACGCTCTGGTGGCGGCATTGCAGGCCGGTCAGGACGGCCTGGACGAAAACGGCGCCGCCTTTACCCCCGATCTGTTTGCCGAGGATGGCATGGCGCTGGCAACGGCGCCCGATGCCGCCCCTGACCCTGCCGCTGCGGATGCGCCCGTGCCAGCAGCATCCCCCGCCACCCCCATCAACATCCCCCCTGCCCAGGGGCAGTGAGAACCCCATGCCACACCATCCCAAGAACGAAGCCGCCGCTGCGGCCGGTTATGACTTTGCCGACATCGTCGGCGGCGCCCTGGACGTCCAGGAACTGCAATCCGAGCCGACGCACGAGGTGCCACAGCCGCACAAGCGCGTGCTGCAACCGCTGGCCGAAGCGCCCAAGCTGCACAAAGTGCTGGCCCAGGCCGGCCTGGGCTCGCGCCTGGAGATGGAGCGCACCATCGCCGCAGGCCGCCTGACGGTGAACAACGAGGTGGCCCACGTCGGCCAGCGCGTGCAGCCCGGCGACATCATCAAGCTCGACGGCAAGCCCGTGCGCATCCGCATCGAACCGCCCAGCGTGCGGGTGCTGGCCTACCACAAGCCCGCCGGCGAAGTCGTCACCCACGACGACCCGCAGAATCGCCCCACGGTGTTCCGCCGCCTGCCGTATCTGGGGCAGGGCAAATGGCAGTCCGTGGGCCGCCTGGACCTGAATACCGAAGGGCTGCTGCTGCTGACCAATTCCGGCGATCTGGCCAACAATCTGATGCACCCGCGCTTCGGCCTGGAGCGCGAATATGCCGTGCGCGTGCTGGGGGCGCTGACGCCCGAAGAAAAACAGCAGCTCCTGGACGGCGTGATGCTGGAGGACGGCCCGGCCGCCTTCGGCAGCATCGACGAGGGCGGCGGGGAGGGCGCCAACGTCTGGTACCGCGTCACCATCAGCGAAGGGCGCAACCGCGAAGTGCGCCGGATTTTTGAAGCCCTGGGTCGCGCCGTCAGCCGCCTCATCCGCATCCGCTACGGCGCCATGCAGCTGCCGCGCGGCCTGCGCCGGGGCGCCTGGATGGAGCTGGACGAGAAAGACATCAAGGCCCTGGCCCTGGCCAGCGGCGCCGATCAGGCGCTGCTGCGCAAAAAGCCCCCCACCCAGCCCAGCGTGCGCCGCCAGTCCGACCGTGCCGGTTCGCGGGCCAAGACCCGGGTGAACGAGGCCGAGGAAGCCCGCCAGCTCCGCGCCCGCCGCGCCAGCAAGCCGCGCCGGATCAGCAGCCCGGAAACGGCCCCCGACCGCATCGGCCAGGACAGCCTGCTGCGAGCGCGGGTGGCGCAAAAGCGCAAGCCCGCAGGCGGCAAGCGCTGATAAGAAAAAAATAGCTGTTTGCGCTGGCTATACAAGGTTTTCAGATATGAATGATGCTGAAAACCTTATATGACAAGCGGAAAAAGCTATTGAAAATACAAAATTCTGACCGCAGCCCCCGCCAGGAATCCCCGGCACGATTAGAATGCCGGGTTTTGCCCAGTCGCGGCAAAAAAGATTTTTTATTTCCAAGGAAAACCTCTCATGGCTCTCGAACGCACCCTCTCCATCATCAAGCCCGATGCCGTTGCCAAGAACGTGATCGGCCAGATCTACGCCCGCTTCGAAGGCGCCGGCCTGAAGATCGCCGCCGCCAAGATGGCCCACCTGTCGCGCGGCGAAGCCGAGCAGTTCTACGCCGTGCACAAAGAGCGTCCCTTCTTCAAGGACCTGGTGGACTTCATGGTCTCCGGCCCCGTCATGATCCAGGTGCTGGAAGGCGAAGGCGCCATCCTGAAAAACCGTGAACTGATGGGCGCCACCGATCCCAAGAAAGCCGAAGCCGGCACCATCCGCGCCGACTTTGCCGACAGCATCGACGCCAACGCCGTGCATGGCTCCGACGCAGCGGAAACCGCCGCCGTCGAAATCGCCTTCTTCTTCCCCGGCATGAACGTCTACGCACGTTGATCGCCCCTGAACCCCGTGCAGCCCGCGCTGCATGGGGCGCTGCCCGGTGCGGGCAGACCCCTCCATGACCGCCACCAATCTTCTGAATTTTGACCTCCCCGGCCTGATTGCCTATTGCCAGGCGCTGGGAGAAAAACCGTTTCGCGCCACCCAGTTGTTCCGCTGGATTCACCAGCGCGGCGCCACCGATTTCGCCCAGATGACCGATCTGGCCAAGTCGCTGCGCGAGAAGCTGAGCGCCCAGGCCCGCATCGAAGGCCTGAAAATCCTCACCCAGCAGGAATCGCGCGACGGCACCATCAAGTGGCTGTTCGACGTGGGCGATGGCAACGCGATCGAGTCCGTGTTCATCCCCGAAGACGATCGGGGCACGCTGTGCGTCTCCTCCCAGGCCGGGTGCGCCGTCGGCTGCCGCTTCTGCTCCACCGGCCACCAGGGCTTCAGCCGCAACCTGACCACCGGCGAAATCATCGCCCAGCTGTGGTTTGCCGAACACTTCCTGCGCAAGCACCTGAACACTTCCGAGCGCGTCATCACCAACGTCGTGATGATGGGCATGGGCGAGCCGCTGCAAAATTATTCCGCCCTGGTGCCCGCGCTGAAAATCATGCTGGACGACCACGGCTACGGCCTGTCGCGCCGGCGCGTGACCGTCTCCACCTCCGGCGTGGTGCCGATGATGCAGCGCCTGAGCCAGGACTGTCCGGTGGCCCTGGCCGTCTCGCTGCACGCCCCCAACGACGCGCTGCGCGACCATCTGGTGCCGCTGAATAAAAAGTACCCGCTGGACGAGTTGCTCCAGGCCTGCGTGGACTACCTGGAATTTGCCCCGCGCGATTTCGTGACGTTCGAATACTGCATGCTGGACGGCGTCAATGACCAGCCCGAACATGCCCAGCAGCTCATCGCCCTGGTGCGCCGCCACGGCAATGGCAAGGCGTGGTGCAAGTTCAACCTCATCCCGTTCAACCCCTTTCCGCAATCGGGGCTGCTGCGCTCCAGCAACGCAGCAGTGCAGCGCTTTGCCCAGCAATTGAGCGATGCGGGCATCGTCACCACCGTGCGCAAGACGCGCGGGGACGACATCGATGCGGCCTGCGGGCAGCTGGCGGGCGACGTAAAAGATCGCACGCGAGCGGCAGACCGCATGGCAAAGCAACGTACCATTAGCATTCACCGCGCCCGCTAGGGGCGCGGTGGTCGTGTCTTGTTCTGTCGCTGGTTGAAAGGATCTTCATGCACACCCCAATCCGGATTTCGCCTCCTGCTCTTGCCATGGTGCGCCGATGGCATCGGGCCTTGGGGGCCGGGGTGTTGCTGGCGGCGCTGGCCGGGTGCGCCGCCACCGGCGCAGTGTCCAATCCGGGGCAGGAGCCTGGTTCGGCCTCCGAGGACGAGGCCCATCGCCTGGCGCACACCCGGCTGCAACTGGGGGCCATGCACTTCAGCGAAGGGCGCAACGAGATCGCCCTGGGCGAAGTGGCCCGCGCCCTGCAGGCCTATCCCGGCTATGTCGATGCCTACAACCTGCAAGGCTGGATTTATCTGGCCGAGCGCGACTACCTGAAGGCCGATGCCAGCTTCGACCGGGCCCTGGGCCTGCGCCCGGGCGATCCGGACATTCGCTACAACCAGGGCTGGTCGCAGTGCCAGCAAAAGAAATTCGACATGGCCCAGATGCACTTCGATGCCGCCCTGGCCGCCAGCCGGTTTGCCGACCAGGGCCGGGCCCGCACCCTGCTGGCCAAGGCCGCCTGCCTGCGCGAAGCCAACAGCCGTGCGGACACCCTGGCCCTGCTGGCCCAGGCGTATGAACTGGACCCGGGCAATCCGGCCATCGAACTCAATTACGCCCAGGCGCTGTTCGACCGGGGCGAGGCCCGCAAGGCGCGGTTCTACGCGCAGCGGCTCAATAACAGCGATCGTGCCAGCGCCGCTTCCCTGTGGCTGGGCATGAAGATCGAGCGCCAGCAGGGCGACGCCATTGCCGTGCGGCAGTTGGCCGATCAGTTGATTCAGCGCTTCCCTACCTCCAAGGAACGCGAAAAATTTGACCGGGGAGCGTTTGATGAGTGAGTCCACCAGCGAGGCGGTGCAACCAGCCGCCGCGCCCATCCAGGCCGGTGCGGCCTTGCGCCAGGCCCGTGAAAGCCGGGGCGTTGCATTGGCCACCCTGGCAGCGACATTGAAAGTGCCGGTCGGCAAGCTCCAGGCGCTGGAAGACGAGGACTGGCAGCGCCTGCCCGACATGGTGTTTGCCCGGGCGCTGGCGCAAAGCATCTGCCGCACGCTGCAGATCGACGCGGGGGCCATCCTGGCCCTGCTGCCCCAGCAGAAGGTGGCGGCCCTGCAGCCCCGGCTGGGCATCAACGAACCCATGCGCGAACGCGCCGTGCCGTCGATTTTCCCGACTGCCTCGGCGGGCGGGGGCGGGCGCTGGCTGTGGGTGCTGCTGCTCCTGATCGTTCTGGGGGGCGTGGTGTATGGCGGCCTGCTCTGGCAGAAAGACCTGCTGCAAGACGACGACGCCCCGGCGGCCCATGCGCAGGCCGATGAGGATGCGCCGCTGTTCCCGCCGTCGGACGAGGAGGGCGATGAACCCTCCGCCGTGTCCCTGGCGCTGGCGCAGCCGCAACCGTCATCGGAAGACAGCGCCGCCCCGGCCGAGGCCGCTGACCCGGTGGCGTCTGCGCCCGCACCTGCCGAGCCGGCGTCTGCCGATGCCGCCGTGCCGGTGCTGCGCCTGCAGGCCAAGGGCGCGACCTGGGTGCAGGTGGTCGATGCCCAGCAGCGTCTGCTGGTGGAAAAAATTCTGCAGGAGGGGGAGGTGTTCACCACCTCGGCCCCCAGGCCGCTGACGGTGGCCATCGGCAAGGCCGACCAGACGACCGTGGAAATTAATGGTGTCCCGTTCGACCCCCGGGCCAAGGCCCGCGACAACGTGGCACGTTTTGAGGTGAAGTAACAAGTGTCCGATTCGATCTGGGCCGCCAGCCCCATCGCGCTGGCCGCGCCCCTGCCGCGCCGCAGCCGTCAGGCCCGCGTGGTGTGCGGGGAAAACGTGGTGATGGTGGGCGGCGATGCCCCCGTGCGCCTGCAGTCCATGACCAATACCGACACCGTGGAGGCGGTGGAAACCGCCATCCAGGTGCGTGATCTGGCCCAGGCCGGTTCGGAACTGGTGCGCATTACGGTCAATACCCCGGAAGCGGCCCAGGCCGTTCCCTACATCCGCGAGCAGCTCGACCGCATGGGCTGCAACGTGCCGCTGGTGGGCGATTTCCACTACAACGGCCATCGGCTTTTGAGTGATTTTCCGGACTGCGCCCAGGCGCTGTCCAAGTACCGCATCAACCCCGGCAACGTGGGCAAGGGCGACAAGAAGGACAAGCAGTTCGCCCAGATGATCGAGATTGCCGCCCGCCACGACAAGGCGGTGCGCATCGGCGTGAACTGGGGCAGCCTGGACCAGGAA
>JAHRXD010000119.1 GCA_019104825.1 Comamonas sp. | reverse complement strand
CGGGCGGGGGATTGCGGATTAGGCCGCGCCTTCTGCGCAGCCGTCCGTGCCCGCCTAGACTGGCGCCCTTTTTGCTTTTCCAGGTTGAAGGGGATGCTTGTGCTCTACGCCGTACTGGCCTTGTTCGTGTTGCAGTGGGTGGGGGAGGTGCTGGTGCAGGCCCTGGGGCTGCCCCTGCCGGGCGCCCTGGTGGGCGCTTTGCTGCTGCTGATGGGGCTGCTGGCGCTGGGGCGCTTGCCCAGGGAACTGGAGCAGACGGCCGGGGCGCTGTTGCAGAACATGATGCTGCTGTTCATCCCCATCGTGGCGGGCGTGATGCTGCACTTCGAGCGCATCGCCAGCGAGTGGCTGCCGTTCATCGCCTCTGGCATCGGCGGCGCGGTGCTGACGCTGGTCGTCACCGCCCTGGTCTTTCGGCGCATGCTGGCCCGCACCGGGCAGCAGGCCCAGGTCGGCACGGATACCCCGGAGCAGCCGTGATGGAGCGTTTCCTGTCTGTTCTGGGTCAGGGCAGCCTGCCCTGGCTGGCGCTGACCGTGGGCGCCTACCTGCTGGGGGTGCATGTCTACAAGCGCAGCAACTTCCATCCGCTGCTGGTGCCGGTGTTTACCGCCGTGGCGCTGGTGGTGGCGGTGCTGCTGGCCACCGGCACGCCGTATGCCCGCTACCGCGAGGGGGTGCAGTGGCTCACCTTTCTGATCGGCCCGGCCACGGTGGCGCTGGGCGTGCCGCTATATAGCCAACGCCAGCGCATCGTGGCGCTGTGGCGGCCCATCTCGGTGGCGCTGCTGATGGGCTGCGTGGTGGGGCTCGTCGGCGCCATGGGCATCGGCTGGGCGCTGGGCGGGAGTTGGGAGACGCTGGTGTCCCTGGCGCCCAAGTCCGCCACCATTCCGATTGCGCTGCCGATGGCCGAGCGCTTCGGCGGGGAGCCTTCGCTGGCGGCGGTGGCCGTGGCGGTGACGGGGGTGGCCGGGGTGATGTTGAGCGTCGCCTGCATGCGGCTGCTGCGGATCACCGACCCGGCGGTGCATGGCTTTGCGCTGGGGCTGACGGCCCATGCCATCGGCACGGCGCGGGGCTTGCAGATTCATCCGACGATGGGGGCGTTTGCGGCGCTGGCGATGGGGTTGAATGGGGTGGCTACGGCGGTGGTGATGCCGTTTGTGGTGGTGTTGTTTGAGTGGTTGCGTTAGGGCGGTTCTGTATCGTGCAGATGCTTCTCTGGGGATCTATAAAAAAATAGCTGGTTTCGCTGGTGAATAAATGGTTTCAGGTGTTTTTGTATCTGAATCTCTTTGTTTTTTAGCGGTGGCAGCTATTCTTAATTCTTTTTTGCCTGATTTTGGTTCTGCTGGCCGGGACTCGCCCCGGCGGGCGACCTCCTTTCTTGCCCGCGCAAGAAAGGAGGCAAAGAAGGCGTGCTGCGCAGCTTTGCGCCGTGGAACTCGCTTTGCGCCCTTTGGGCGCTCCGCTCGGACAGCCACGGCGAGTCAGATGGGATGCGGCTTGCTTGTTATTGCGGCTGCGCTCTGACGGATGCGCTGTGATGGTGGGGCCTTTTCGCTTGCTGCGCAGCTTCAAGGGGGGGCTACATCTGGATGGCTTGCCAGAGCATGGGGGGGAGGTCGCGCTTTTTCAGGGTTTGGCGGGTGTGCAGGTTGCCGCCTTGCTGGGTGCGCAGCTTGCGCAGGATGGTCAAGCCGCCTTGCACGACCAGCCGCAGCTCCCAGCCGATGCGCCCGGGGAGCTGGTGGACCAGCGGCAGGCCGGCCTGCATCGTTGCGTCGGCCCAGTCGGCGCTGTCGGCGATCAGGTGCCGGATGGGCGGTGTCACTTCGCCGGCCAGCAAGTCCTGGCGGGTGACGCCAAAGCGGGCGCAGTCGGCTTCGGTCAGGTAGAAGCGCCCGCGTGGCAGGTCCTGGCTCAGGTCTTGCCAGAAGTTGATGAGCTGCAAGGCGGTGCAGATGGCGTCGCTGCGTTCCAGCGCCTGCGCGTCTGTCATGCCGTACAGGTGCAGCAGCAGGCGCCCCACGGGGTTGGCGGAGCGGCGGCAGTAGTCCAGCAGCTCGGCGCGGTCGGCGTAGCCTGTGCTGCTGGCGGTTTTTTGCACGTCCTGGACAAAGGCGCTGAGCAGGTCGTCCAGCAGCGGCACGGGCAACTGGTGGGCGTGGATGGCCTGTTGCAGCGGCAGGAACACGCTGCTCCAGCGGGGGCCCGTGGCCAAGCCCTGGGCGCAGGCGTGCAGGTCCTGGCGGTAGGCGGCCAGGTCGGCCAGGCGCTGGGCCGGTGCGGCGTCGCCCTCGTCGGCCAGATCGTCGGCGGTGCGGGCAAAGGCATAGATGGCGGTAATCGGCGGGCGCAGCCGGGGCGGGCAGAGCCAGGAGGCGACGGGAAAATTCTCGTAATGGGTGGCGGCCAGCGCCTGGGCAGAAGCTAGAGTGTTCACTGTCGCATTGTCGCTTGACAAGCCGGGCGGGGCCTCCTAGATTGCCGCGCGATTTTGAAATGTGAGTTGCCATGAATTTTTTACCTCCCTTGCGCCCCCTGGCGGCAGCGGTTTTCTTATGTCTGCTGGTCGGCGGCTGCTCGCGCCAGCCGGTGGCGCCGGAGCCGGTGCGCTCGGTCAAGCTGCTGCAAGTGCAGTTGCACGGCACACAGCCGCAGCGCGTGTATGCCGCAGACATCCGCGCCCGCACGGAGGCGCATCTGGGCTTTCGGGTGGCGGGCAAGCTGTTGCAGCGCAACGTGGAGCTGGGGCAGACCGTGCAGGCGGGCCAGGTGCTGGCGCAGCTCGATGCCCAGGATTACGCCCTGGGCGCACAGGCAGCGCAGGCCCAGGTGCAGGCCGCGCAAACCCAAAGGGATTTGGCGCAGGCTGACTGGCAGCGCTTTTCGGCCCTGCAGTCCGAAGGCTTCATCAGCCCGGTGGAGCTGGACCGCCGCCGCGCCAGCCTGCAAGCGGCCCAAGCCCAGTTGCAGCAGGCCCAGGCCCAGGCCACGGTGCAAGGCAACCAAAGCGGCTATACCCGGCTGCGCACCGAGGCCGCCGGGGTGGTTACGGGCGTGCATGCCGAGCCTGGGCAGGTGGTGGCCGCCGGCACCCCGGTGGTGACGGTGGCGCTGGATGGCCCCCGCGATGCCGTGTTTGCCGTGCCGGAAGACGTGCGCGGCCAGCTGGCCCTGGGGCAGGCGGTGCGGGTGCAGCTTTGGGGCAGCGATCGGATGCTGCCCGGTACGGTGCGGGAGGTGGCGGCCAGCGCAGACCCCGTGACGCGCACCTTCCTGGCCAAGGTGGCGCTGTCCGAGCCGGCGCCTGCCCTGGGGGCGACGGCGCAAGTCCACGTGCCCGCAGCGGCGGGCGCTGCGCAGGATGCCGCTGCAAGCGTGCTGCTCTTGCCGACCAGCGCGGTCTGGCAGCAGACCCAGGGCGGGGCGGCGGTGTGGCTGTTTGATGCAGACAGTTCCACCGTGCGTGCCCAGCCGGTGGAGCTGGGTGCGGTGCAGGGCAATGCCTTCATCGTGCGCAGCGGGCTGACGCCCGGCCAGCAGGTGGTGGCTGCCGGCACCCATGTGCTGGCGCAGGGGCAGAAAGTCACGGTGTACCAGGGCAAGGGCCAGACCAAGGGCGCAGGAGCGCAGCCATGAGCGCCGCGCCCGAGGAACCCCGCAAGCGCTTCAATATCTCGCGCTGGGCGCTGGAGCATATTCCGCTGACCCGCTATTTGATGGTCGTGATCCTGGTGCTGGGGGCGCTGGCCTACTTCCAGTTGGGCCAGGACGAAGACCCGCCATTCACCTTCCGCGCGATGGTGGTGAGTACCTACTGGCCAGGATCGACGGCCCAGCAGATGGCCGAGCAGGTGACGGACAAGGTGGAGCGGGTGCTGCAGGAGGTGCCCTATGCGGACAAGATTTCCAGCTATTCCAAACCCGGCGAGTCGCACGTCATCTTCCAGTTGCGCGATACCTCGCGCCCCGGGGACGTGCAGCAGTTGTGGTACACGGTGCGCAAGAAGATCGGCGACATCCGCTACACCCTGCCCCAGGGCGTGCAGGGGCCGTTTTTCAACGATGAATTCGGCGATGTCTACGGCGTGATCTACGCCCTGAGCGGCGACGGCTTCACCCCGGCAGAACTGAAAGACCTGGCCGATGACGTGCGCCAGCAGTTGCTGCGCGTCAAGGACGTGGCCAAGGTCGAACTGTTCGGCGTGCAGGACGAAAAGCTGTACGTCGAGATTTCCCAGAAACGCCTGGCCCAGATGGGGCTGGACATGCAGCAGGTCATTGGCCAGCTCAACCAGCAAAATGCGGTGGAGGGCGCGGGCGTCATCACCACCGACCTGGAGCAGGTGCAGTTGCGCGTGGGCGGGCAATTCGATGCCGTGGAGGATTTGCGGGCCTTGCCGCTGCGCGGCCCGACCGGGCGGCAGTTCCAGCTGGGCGACATTGCCCAGGTTACGCGCGGCTATGCCGATCCGGCCCGGGTCAAGGTGCGCTTCCAGGGCCAGCAGGTGGTGGCCCTGGGGGTTTCCATGACCAAGGGGGGCGACATCATCGCCCTGGGCAAGGCCTTGCACCAGGCTGCCGATGCGATTGCGGCCCGTCTGCCCGCCGGGGTGGAGCTGAAGAACGTGCAGGACCAGCCCCAGGCCGTGTCGGCCTCGGTGAATGAATTCATCCAGGTGCTGATCGAAGCCGTGGTGGTGGTGCTGGCGGTGAGCTTCATCAGCCTGGGCCTGCATACCCGCAAGGATGCGCCCGTGTGGTGGCGGCGCTGGTACATCGACCCGCGCCCGGGGCTGGTGGTGGGGGTGACGATTCCCCTGGTGCTGGCGGCCACCTTTCTGGCCATGTGGTACTGGAACATCGGGCTGCACAAAGTGTCCCTGGGGTCGCTCATCATCGCCCTGGGCCTGCTGGTGGACGACGCCATCATTGCCGTGGAGATGATGGTGCGCAAGATGGAGGAAGGGCATGACAAGATGCGCTCGGCCACCTTTGCCTACGAGATCACCGCCATCCCCATGCTGACCGGCACCCTGATCACGGCGGCGGGTTTCCTGCCCATCGGCATTGCCAAGTCCATGACGGGGGAATACACCTTTGCGATTTTTGCCGTGACGGTGATCGCGCTGGTACTCAGCTGGCTGGCGTCGGTGTATTTCGTACCCTACCTGGGCATGCTCTTTTTGAAGGAGCGTGCGCCGCATGTGACAGAAGGGTTTGCACCGCATCCGCACGAGGTTTTCGATACGCCGTTCTACAACCGTTTCCGCCGTCTGGTGTATTCCTGCGTGGAACACCGCTGGCGCACCATCGGCGCCACCGCGCTGATCTTTGCGCTGGGGCTGGTGGGCATGACGCAGGTGCAGCAGCAGTTCTTCCCGGACTCCAGCCGCCCGGAAATCATGGTGGACGTGTGGTTCCCCGAGGGCACGGCTCTGGCCTATAACGAATCGGTGGTGCAGGAGATGGAAACGGCATTCGCTGCCATGCCCGGTGTCGAGAGCGTGACAGCCTGGGTCGGCTCCGGGCTGCCGCGCTTTTACCTGCCGATGGATCAGATTTTTCCGCAGCCCAATGTCTCGCAATTCGTGTTGATGACGTCCGGCCTGAAGGCCCGCAAAGCCCTGCAAGAGCAATTACCGCAGGTGCTGGCGCAGCAGTTCCCGCAGGCGCGGGCGCGGGTCAAGCTGCTCTCCAACGGACCGCCCGTGCCGTATCCGGTGCAGTTCCGGGTCATGGGCAGCGACCCGCAACAACTGCGTCTGCTGGGCGATGAGGTCAAGCAGGCGCTGCGCGAGCATCCCGACATGCGGGGCGTGAACGATAGTTGGAACGAGTCCGTCAAGGCCGTGCAGATGGACGTGGACCAGACCAAGGCCCGGGCCCTGGGCGTGAGCAGCCAGTCGATTGCCCAGTCCAGCAAGATTTTGTTCAGCGGCACCACGATCGGCCAGTACCGCGAGGGGGACAAGCTCATTGACATCATGCTGCGCCAGCCTGCGCAGGAGCGCAGCCGGATCGACGACGTCGAGCAGGCGTATGTGCCCACGGCAACCGGCAAGGCCATTCCCCTGACGCAGATCGCCCAGCCCGCCTTGACCTGGGAGCCGGGCGTGCTGTGGCGCTACGGGCGCGAATACGCCATTACCGTGCAGGGCGATGTGCGTGCCGGCATGCAGGGCGCAACGGTGACGAACGCCCTGCTGCCGCAGTTGCGGGCCATGGAGCAGCGCTGGCAGGCCGAAGGCAGGCAGGGCTACCGCATCGAAGTGGCCGGCGCAGTGGAAGAAAGTGCCAAAGGGGCGGTTGCCATTGCCGCAGGGCTGCCGGTCATGCTGTTCTTCGTCTTTACCCTGCTGATGCTGCAACTGCACAGCTTCAGCCGCGCCGTGCTGGTGTTTCTGACGGGGCCGCTGGGTATCGCCGGGGTGGCTGCCGCCCTGCTGCTGCTGGATCGCCCCTTCGGCTTCGTCGCCCTGCTGGGGGTGGTGGCGCTGATGGGGATGATCCAGCGCAACTCGGT
>JAHRXD010000106.1 GCA_019104825.1 Comamonas sp. | reverse complement strand
CTGGTGCTGACCGGCGAAGGCACGTCCTGGACGGCCGGCATGGATTTGCAGGAATATTTCCGCGAAACCGAAGTCCACGGCCTGGCCGGCACGCGCAAGGCCCAGCGCGAGAGCTATGGCTGGTGGCGCCGCCTGCGCTGGTACCAAAAGCCCACCATCGCCATGATCAACGGCTGGTGCTTTGGCGGCGGCTACGGCCCGCTGTTCGCCTGTGATCTGGCCTTTGCTGCCGACGAAGCCAAGTTCGGCCTGTCCGAAATTAACTGGGGCATCCTGCCCGGTGGCGGTGCCTCCAAGGTGGCGGCTGAGCTGCTCAACTTCCGCCGTGCCATGTACCACGCCATGTTGGGTGAGAACATCGACGGCAAGACGGCTGCCGAATGGGGTCTGGTCAATGAATCGCTGCCGCTGGCCCAGCTCAAGGAGCGCGTCACCGCCGTGGCCGAGGCGCTGCTGAAAAAGAACCCCGTGGCCCTGAAAGCCACCAAGGACGCTGTGCGCCGTGTGCGCGAAATGACCTACGACAACGCCGAAGACTTTTTGGTGCGTGCGCAAGAAGCGGCCAACAGCTATGACGACGAAGGCCGCAAGGAAGGCCTGCGCCAGTTCCTTGATGAAAAAACCTACAAGCCCGGTCTGGGCGCTTACGACCTGAGTAAGCAAAAAGGCGTGTAAATAAAAACCTTCTTAATCTGCCATCGAGCGCTGGGCATACCCACATGCCTAGTGCTTGAAAGTGATTCAAGAACCAGGATTCAGGAGATATCTGTGACCACTTTCCCCCAGACCGCGCCCAGCGCAGCAGCTTCGCCTATTGGGCGCATGCTGCGCCCGCGCTCTATTGCCATCGTTGGTGCATCGCCTACGCCCGGTGCCCTGGGTGCCAAGCTGCTGGCCAACCTGGAGCGCAACGGCTTTACCGGTGCCATCCACCTCATCAACCCCAAACGCGCCCAGATCAATGGTCGCGCCTGCTTGGCCTCGGTCGATGACCTGCCCGAGGGGGTGGATGTGGCCGTGTTGGCCATTCCTCAGCCTGCCGTGCTGGATGCTGTGCGTGCCTTGGCCCGGCGCAAAACCGGGGCGGTGGTGATTTTTTCCGCCGGTTTTGCTGAAGGTGGGGCCGAAGGGCTGGCCCAGCAAGAGGAGATGGCCCGTATTGCTCAGGCAGCGGGCATGGTCATTGAAGGCCCGAACTGCCTGGGCAGCATTAATTACCTGGACCGCGTGCCGCTGACCTTTGTCGATACCGACATCAGCGCCGAACAGGCCGCCTTCAACCGCGCCCAGCCCAACATCGCCTTCCTTTCGCAAAGCGGCGCGATGATGGCCGTGGTGGCCCGCTCTTTGGCCGATCGTGCTTTGCCGTTGTCGTTTGCTGTCTCTACCGGCAACGAGGCGGCCAGCACCATTGAAGACTATCTGGAATACGCCCTGCAAGAACCCAGCACCCGCGTGCTGGCGCTGTTTGCTGAATCCTTCCGCCACCCGCAGCGCCTGCTGGCCGCTGCCCGGCGGGCGCAGGAGCTGGGCAAGTTGATGGTGCTGTTGCACCCCGGCAAAAGCAGTGCGGCGCGTGAATCGGCCGCCACCCATACCGGTGCCATGGCCGGTGACTATGCCGTGATGCGCACCAAGGTGGAGCGGGCGGGCGTGGTGTTTGCTGAAACGCTGGAAGAGCTGGGCGACATTGCCGAAATCGCGCTGCGTTGCCAAAGCCTGCCCCGGCAAGGCCTGGCCGTGGTGGGCGAATCGGGCGCGTTCAAGGCGCTGTGCCTGGACTGGTGCGAGGAACTGGGGCTGGAACTGCCCGCAGTGCACGATGCCGACTCGCCCGCGTTGCGCGAAGCCCTGCCGCCGTTTGTGGCCTTGAGCAACCCGCTGGACTTGACCGCGCAGGGGCTGGTCGATCCTGACCTGTATCGCCGTACCCTGGTGGCGCTGCTGGGCGATGAGCGCTTCTCTGCGGTCATGGTGGGGGTGATTCAGCGCGATGCGATTCATGTCAAGTTAGAGCCGCTGCTGCAAGCGCTGCGTGAACAGCCTGGGCACAAACCCGTCATCATCGCAGGGCTGGACGAAGGGGCGCAGGTGCCGGCGCACTACCTCCAAGCCTTTCGTGCCTTGGGCGTGCCCTATTTTCCTAGTACTGAGCGTGTGCTGCGGGCCGTGCAACGCCTGGCGGCCCACGCCGGACGCAGCGTGAATGCGGCGGTGCTACCGCCCGTCACCCTGGCCCTGCCCGCACAGCGCGAGGTGGTGCCGGAATACGCGGCCAAGGCGCTGCTGGCCCCCGCCGGAATTGCCTTTGGTGCCAGCCAATTTGCCACGACGGCTGACGAAGCCGTCGCTGCTGCGGACACGCTGGGCTGGCCGGTGGTGCTCAAGGCCCAGTCCGCGCAGCTCTCGCACAAGAGCGATGCGGGCGGTGTGGCGCTGAATATTCAGAACGCTGCTGCGCTGCGTGCCGCCTGGGCACAGATGCAAGACAGCGTGCGGGCCTACGACGCGAGCATCGTGCTGGACGGCATCCTGGTCGAGCGCATGGGCCAGCGCGGGCTGGAGCTGATCATTGGCGCCAAGAACGACCCGCAATGGGGGCCGGTGATCCTGGTCGGCCTGGGTGGCGTGACGGCCGAAGTCATGCAGGACGTGCGCCTGCTGGATGCCGATCTGTCGCAGGCCGAGATTGTGGCGGAGCTCAACCGCCTCAAGAGTGCGGCGCTGTTCCACGGCTTTCGGGGTGCCCCGGCGCTGGATGTGGCGGCTGTGGCCGTGCTGATCGAGCGCCTGGGCCAGGTGCTGCGTGGCACCCCGGCCATCCGCGAGATTGACTTGAACCCGGTCATCGTTTACCCGCAAGGCCAGGGCGTGCTGGCGCTGGATGCGCTGATGTTGCTGGATTCGGAGGCGCTTTAGAACGTGTTCACGATCTCCTCATGGGTGTGCGGGCGCGGCTTCGGGCGGTCTGCGTCGTTGCAAATCCTCGCAATAGCCAAGCTATTGCTGTGGTTTGCGCCTCGCAACCCATCCCGAACCGCATCCCCCACACCTT
>JAHRXD010000167.1 GCA_019104825.1 Comamonas sp. | reverse complement strand
GTCTTCATCGGGGATTTCGATGCCGAATTCATCTTCCAGGGCCATCACCAGTTCCACCGTGTCCAGCGAGTCGGCACCCAGGTCGGCCACAAAGGCTGTTTCGTTGGTGACTTGAGACTCTTCAACGCCGAGTTGCTCGGCAATGATTTTTTTGACACGTGCTTCAATATCGCTCATGGTTTCCCTCAGGGGTTGTGTAAATGAACCCGCGATTCTAGCCGCATCGGCAGGAAATCCTGCAAACGGCTTGCCGTCGCGAGGAAACGGCATAACTTCGTGCAAAAAGCGGCAATTACATGTACATGCCGCCATTGACGGCCAATTCCTGGCCAGTGATGTATCCCGCCTGCGCAGAGGCCAGAAATGCCACGGCGTGGGCGATGTCGCCGGGCTCGCCCAGCTTGCCCAGGGGAATTTGCGCAGCCAGCGCCTTTTTCTGCTCTTCAGGCAGAACAGCCGTCATATCTGTAGCAATAAAACCAGGCGCCACACAATTTACGGTGATGTTGCGGCTGCCCAGCTCGCGAGCCAGGGCACGGCTCATGCCGGCCACACCGGCCTTGGCGGCAGCGTAATTGGCCTGCCCGGGATTGCCCATGCTGCCGACCACGCTGGTGACGCTGATGATGCGGCCAAAACGCTGCTTCATCATCGGGCGAATAGCCGCACGGCTCAGTCGGAATACGGCTTTCAGATTCGTGTCCAGCACGGCATCCCAGTCCTCATCCTTCATGCGCATGGTGATCTGGTCTTTGGTGATGCCGGCGTTGTTCACCAGCACATGCAAGCCGCCATCGTTTTTCACGATGCCATCAATCAGCGCATCGACACTGGCCGCATCGTTCACGTCCAGTTTGACGCCGCGCCCGCCCTGATCGATCAGGGCAGCGCTGATGCGCTGGGCACCCTCGTCCGTGGTGGCCGTGCCGATCACGGTATAGCCCCGGCCGGCCAGCTCCCGGGCAATGGCGGCGCCAATCCCCCGGGTCGCCCCGGTGACCAGGGCAATGGAACGGTTGTTGTCTGTCATGCCAATAACTCCTTCACTTCAGCAAGCGTTGCCGGATCGTACAAAGCCGCGCCCACCAGCTCGGCATCAATGCGCTTGACCATGCCGGCCAGCACCTTGCCCGGGCCGCATTCGACCACGTGGGTGATGCCCCGCGCCTTCATGGCCTGAATGCTTTCCACCCAGCGCACCGGGCCAAAGGCCTGGCGGTACAGCGCATCGGCAATGGCCGCACCGTCCTGCACCACGGCCACGTCGATATTGTTGATGACGTCGATGTGCGGGACGGAAAAAGTCACCTGCGTCAAGGCTGCCTGCAATTTTTCTGCCGCCGGACGCATCAGGCTGGAATGGAATGGCGCCGACACCGGCAGCGGCAGGGCACGCTTCGCCCCGGCGGCTTTCATGGCGGCACCAGCGGCCTCCACTGCGGCTTTGGAACCGGCGATCACGGTCTGCCCCGGGTCGTTGAAATTCACGGCTTCGACCACTTCGGCACCACCAAGGTCTGCCGTGACTTGGGCGCAGACGGCCTTGACCTTGTCGGCCTCCAGCCCCAGCACGGCGGCCATGGCGCCCGTGCCCACCGGCACGGCCTCCTGCATGGCCGCAGCACGCAGGCGCACCAGAGGAATCGCCTGGGACAGCGTCAACACCCCGGCCGCCACTAGGGCAGAGTATTCGCCCAGGGAGTGACCCGCGACGGCATCGGGCAAGGCGCCACCTTCGGCCTGCCATACGCGCCAGGCGGCGACACCGGCCAACAGCATCACCGGCTGGGTGTTGGTGGTCAGGGCCAAGACCTCTTTCGGGCCGCTGGCAATCAAGGCACCAAGATCTTCGCCCAGGGCGTCGGAAGCTTCCTGCACAGCCTGGCGCACTGCCGGGTGCGTGCCCCAGGCATCCAGCATCCCTACGGCCTGCGAACCCTGGCCGGGAAATACAAAGGCAAACTTTTTCATGGTCTTTTATTTTTTCAGAAAAATCAGGGGGAAACGCTTGCCAGCAAAGCGCTGACAGCTACATTTTTACAAAAACCGCACCCCAGGTGAAACCACCGCCGACGCCTTCGAGCAGAACATTCTGGCCGGGATGGATCTGGCCGGAACGCACCCCATGGTCCAGTGCCAGGGGAATCGACGCTGCCGAGGTATTGCCATGGTCATGCACAGTGACGATGACTTTTTCCATCGGCAGTTTGAGCTTGCGGGCCGTACTCTGCATGATGCGGATGTTTGCCTGGTGGGGAATGAGCCAGTCGATCGCGCTTTCATCGACCCCGGCCTTGGTCAGGGTGGTGCGGGCGGCTTTTTCCAGCACGCCCACGGCCATCTTGAAAACGGCCTGCCCATCCATGACCAGCAGCGGCGAGCCCAGCACCTGACCACCGCTGACATGACCGGGAACGCACAGGATGTCGGTATGACGCCCATCGGCGTGCAGGTCGCTGGCAAGAATGCCGGGCGTCTCGGATGCCTGCAGCACCACCGCCCCGGCGCCATCGCCAAAGAGCACGCAGGTGGTGCGGTCGTCGAAATTCAGAATCCGGCTGAACACCTCGGCCCCGACGACCAGGGCGCAGCGGGCATTGCCGGCGCGGATCATGGCATCGGCCACGGTCAGGGCGTAGACGAAACCGCTGCACACCGCCTGCACGTCGAACACCGGGCAGCCGTTGGTGATGCCCAGCTTGCGCTGCAGAATGGCGGCGGTGGAGGGAAAAACCATGTCCGGGGTGGACGTGGCGACGATGATGAGGTCGATTTCCTGCGCCTGCACGCCCGCCGCCGCCAGGGCCTGCTGACAGGCCGGCAAGGCCAGATCGCTGCTGGCGACGCCGGGATCGGCAAAGTGGCGGGCATGAATGCCGGTGCGCTCGACAATCCATTCATCCGAGGTTGCCACACCGCGCCGGGCCAGATCGGCCGCGAGTTCATGGTTGGTGATACGGCGTGGCGGCAGATAGCTGCCCGTGCCGGTGATGCGTGCAAAACGAGGAACAGATGTCATGGCAAGACTTAAGCGGCAATCGCCGAGGTGGTGGCAGCCGCCAGAAGCGGTGCTGCGGCAACGATACGCCCCCGGACTTTGTCTAGGAGCTGGTTGCGAGCCGCATCATACGCACGATTGAGGGCGTATTCATAGGCTTGGGCATCGGCCGAACCGTGGCTCTTGAACACCAGGCCGCGCAGGCCGAGCAGCGCTGCACCGTTGTAGCGCCGGTGATCCATACGGGACATCAAGGCTTTTAACACCGGATAGGCAACGATGGCGGCAATTTTCGTAAAGATGGTGCGTTTGAACTCCTGCTTCAGCCCGCCGACGATCATCGCCGCCACGCCTTCGCTGGCCTTGAGCGCCACGTTGCCGACAAAACCGTCGCACACCACGATATCGACAGTGCCCTTGTAGATATCGTTGCCTTCGACGTTGCCGTAAAAATTCAGCGCCCCGGCCTGTCCGGCAGAACGCAGCAGCTCCCCGGTGCGCTTGATGACTTCATTGCCCTTGATGGCTTCCTCGCCGATATTGAGCAGGCCGACACGGGGTTCCTGCCCGCCCGGCTGCAGGGCCGACACCAGCGCTGCGCCCATGACGGCAAATTGCAGCAGGTGTTCGGGCTGACAGTCCACATTCGCCCCCAGGTCAAGCACCGTGGTGGCGCCGCCTTTTTCATGCGGCATCTGCGTGGCAATGGCGGGACGGTCGATGCCGTCCAGGGTTTTCAGCAGATAGCGGGCAATGGCCATCAAAGCGCCCGTATTCCCGGCAGATACCGCCACATCGGCCTTGCCATCCTTCACCTGCTGGATGGCAACACGCATGGAAGAATCTTTTTTCTTGCGCAGCGCCACTTCGATCGCATCGTCCATGGCGACCACCTCGCTGGCGGCCACCACACTGGCGCGGGGATGGGCAGTCCAGGCGCCGAAAGCCTCAGGCTTGCCCACCAGCAGCAGGTGGGCATCGGCATGGGTGGCCAGAAATTTCTGGCAGGCCTCCAGGGTAACGCGCGGGCCATGGTCGCCCCCCATGCAATCGACGGCTAAAGTGATCATCGCTAACTCTTTGTTCTGTTTCTGCCAACCACCCAAAGACAAAAGCCCGCGCTACAGGGTAGCTGCGGGCTTTGCTTCGGCAGCCAATGCTGGATTTAAGCTTCGGCTTTGTTTTT
>JAHRXD010000007.1 GCA_019104825.1 Comamonas sp. | reverse complement strand
CAGCTACACCTACTTCGTGCCCGACGTCGCCTACCACATCAGCAAGTGGGAGCGCGGCTTCACCAAGGTGGTGAACATCCAGGGCACCGACCACCACGGCACCATCGCCCGCGTGCGGGCCGGTCTGCAAGCGGCGGACGTGGGTATCCCCGCCGGCTACCCCGACTACGTGCTGCACACCATGGTGCGCGTGGTGCGTAATGGCGAGGAGGTGAAGATCAGCAAACGCGCGGGCAGCTACGTCACCCTGCGTGACCTGATCGAGTGGACGAGCAAGGACGCCGTGCGCTTCTTCCTTCTGAGTCGCAAGCCCGACACCGAATACACCTTTGATGTCGATCTGGCCGTGGCGAAGAACAACGACAACCCCGTGTACTACGTGCAGTACGCGCACGCCCGCATCTGCTCGGTGCTGCGCGGCTGGCGCGAGGACGGCGATCGGGCGGACAACGTGGCCGCCTTGCAGAACGTGGACTTGTCCCCCCTGCAAGGCGAACAGGCCCAGGCGCTGATGCTGCTGCTGGCCAAGTACCCGGAAATGCTCACCGCCGCCGCCCAGGGCAACGCCCCGCACGACGTGACCTTCTACCTGCGCGAGCTGGCGGCGGCCTACCACAGCTATTACGACGCCGAGCGCATTCTGGTCGAGGACGAAACCGTCAAGCTGGCCCGTCTGGCCCTGGTGGCCGCCACGGCCCAGGTGCTGGCCAACGGCCTGGCCATGCTGGGGGTCGATGCGCCCCAGCGCATGTAAAGGAGCGCTTGCCATGCGTCATCAGCAACAACGTGGCGGCACGATTCTGGGCTTCATCCTGGGGCTGCTGATCGGCCTGGGGATTGCCTTCGGCGTGGCGGTGTACGTCAGCAAAATTCCCATGCCCTTCGTCAACCGGGATGCGCAGCCGCACACCCCGCCCCAGCCCAACTGGAATCCCAATACCGCCCTGGGCGGCAAGGTGACGCCGCCGCCGGTGGCCCCCGCAGTGCCGGCAGCGCCCGCCGATGCCCCGCCCGAAGCGGCACCGGGCACGGCGCCCGCCACGGCCACGCCCCCCGCATCGACCGATCCGCTGGGCGATCTGGCCCAGGCGCAGCTGCAAAAGGCCCAGGCCAAGGCCGCCGCTACCGATGGCTACCAATACTTCGTGCAGGTGGGTGCCTTCCGCAGCAAGGCCGATGCCGATGCCCAGCGGGCCAAGCTGGGCCTGCTCGGGCAGGAAGCCCGGGTCAGTGAGCGCGAGCAGAATGGCCGCCCGGTATTCCGGGTGCGTATCGGCCCCATGGACCAGCGGGCCGAGGCCGAGGCGCTGAAAAAACAGCTGGACGGCGCCGGCATGGATGCCGCCCTGGTGCGCATCCAGCGTTAGAACGTGTGTGGCGCCGGGCGGGAACTGCTGGCCCGCCCGCCACTCCCAGCAGGGCTTTATTTTGGAGAAACCATTTATGAACCGTCGTGAATTTGCCCAGTTGGCCCTGCTTGGTGCCGTCCCTGCCGCATGGAGCCTGGGCGCCCAGGCCGACAGCGGCTATGTGACGCTCAAACAGCCCGCGTCCGTGCTGGCGCCCAAGGGGCAGGTGGAGGTGGTGCAGTTCTTCTCCTACGGCTGCTCGCATTGCAAGAACTTCGACCCGATGTTCGAGGCCTGGCAAAAAACCGCCGCCAAGGATGTCAGTGTGCGTCTGGTGCATGTCGGCTTCAACAAGAACTTCGAGCCGCTGCAGCGCATTTACTACGCGCTGGAAAGCCTGGGGCAGGTGCCCGCCCTGCACGCCAAGGTGTTCAAGGCCTTCCAGGAGCAGAAAAAACGCCTCGACCAGCCCGACGTGCTGTTCCCCTGGGTGGCCGAGCAGGGCCTGGACCGCGCCAAGTTTGAAGCGGCCTACCAGTCGTTCAGCGTGGCCACGCAAATCCGCCAGGCCGTGCAGTTGCAGGACCAGTACCAGGTCGAGGGCACCCCGGCCATCGGCATTGCCGGGCGCTACTACACCGACGGTTCGATGGCCGGCGGCTTCGAGCAGATGGTGCAGATCACCAACCGCCTGATCGAGCAGGAGCGCAAGCGCGGCTGATTGCTCCGAAGAGCGTAAACAGGTTCTAAGCCCGCTTCGGCGGGCTTTGTTGTTGCTGCGGCAGGGTCGCTACAATCGCACGCAAAAACCATGCCTAGCTTATGAAGCGCTTCTTTTCCCCCCTTTCCCTTTTCGCCGCAGCGTGCCTGACCGCCCATCTGGCGGCTGCGCCTGCCTGGGCCGAGCGGGCCGACCGCGACCAGCCCATGCACATCGAGGCCGACGCCCTGCGCCACGACGAGTTGCAGCAGACCAGCGTCTTTACCGGCAACGTGGTGATGACCAAAGGCTCCATCGTGCTGCGCGGTGCCCAGCTCGACGTGCGCCAGGATGCCCAGGGCTACCAGTACGGGGTGGTGACGGCGGCCAGCGGCCAGCGGGCCTTCTTCCGGCAAAAGCGCGACACGGCGGCGGGAGCGCCCGAGGAATACGTCGAGGGCGAGGCCGAAGTCATCGAATACGATGGCCGCAAGGACGACGTGCGCCTGCTGCGCCGCGCCCAGCTGCGCCGTTACACCGGCGGCAAACTGAGCGACGACATCACCGGCAGGCAGATCACCTACAACAACCTGACCGACGTGTTCACCGTCGATAGTCAGGCTGGCCAGGCCGCGCAGAACGGCGGCAGCCCCGGCAGCTCCGGCGGCCAGGGCCGGGTGCGGGCCGTGCTGGCCCCCAAGGCCACGCCGCAGGCGCCCGCCCAGCCCGGCGTGCCGCTGCAGCCGACCGACCAACTCCCCGCCCCGCAAGAACCATGACCGAGATGCAAGCCACTGCCCAGGGCGCCGCCAGCCGCCTGGAGGCGCTGCACCTGGCCAAAACCTACGGCAAGCGCCAGGTCGTCAAGGACGTATCGCTGACGGTGAACAGCGGCGAAGTCGTCGGCCTGCTCGGCCCCAACGGCGCGGGCAAGACCACCTCGTTCTACATGATCGTCGGGCTGGTGCGCAGCGACGGCGGGGACGTGCGCATCGACGGCCAATCGGTGGCCCGCAGCCCCATGCACCAGCGTGCCCGCCTGGGCCTGTCCTACCTGCCGCAGGAAGCGTCGATCTTTCGCAAGCTCAACGTGCAGGACAACGTGCGTGCCGTGCTGCAACTGCAAAAGGATGCGGCGGGCAAGCCCCTGGGCAAGGACGAGATCGAGCGCCAGCTGACCGGCCTGCTGCAAGAGCTGCACGTCGAGCATCTGCGCGATGCGCCCGCGCTGGCCCTGTCCGGCGGCGAGCGCCGCCGCGTGGAAATCGCCCGCGCCCTGGCGACGCACCCGCGTTTTATCCTGCTGGACGAGCCGTTTGCCGGTATCGACCCCATCGCCGTGATCGAAATCCAGCGCATCATCGGCTTCCTGAAAGAGCGCGGTATCGGCGTGCTGATCACCGACCACAACGTGCGCGAAACCCTGGGCATTTGCGACCACGCCTGCATCATCAGCGACGGCACGGTGCTGACCCACGGCACGCCGCAGGAGATCGTGGACAACCCCGAAGTGCGCCGCGTCTACCTGGGCGACAACTTCCGCATGTAAGCCCATGGCCGGGGCCGCACCGCAACTGACCGTTCGTCCCAGTGCCCAGTTGCAGCTCACGCCGCAATTGCAACAGGCGCTGCGGCTGCTGCAACTGTCCAGCCTGGAGTTGCAACAGGAAGTGCAGCAGCAACTGCTGGACAACCCCTTTCTGGATGTGGATGACGCAGATGAAGCAGGGGCGGATGCCCCGGAAAAATCGGAAAATATAGCTGCTTCCGCTGATTCGGAAATGTTTTCAGAAACAAATGATGCTGAAAACCATTCTGTATCAACGGAACAAGCTCCTGAATTAAGCGATCTGACCTGGGAGCAGGCCGCCACCAACCCCGAAGACTGGGACGAAGACCGGCCCGGCCCGCGCAGCGCCGCCGCAGCCGATGACGCCGCCCCCAGCGCCTGGGAACTGGCCGCCAGCAGCCCCACCCTGGCAGACTTTTTGCACCAGCAGGCCGCCAACCTGCGCCTGACCGCACCCGAGCGGGCGGCGCTGGAATTTCTCATCGGCAACCTGCGCGAAGACGGCTATCTGGACGGCGACCTGCCCGAACTGGCCGACACCCTGGCCCCCGATGCCGACGAGGAAACCCGCGACGCCCTGCTGCACACCCTGCAACTGGCCCTGGCCCTGCTGCACAGCATGGAGCCGGCGGGCGTCGGCGCCCGCAGCGTGGCCGAATGCCTGCGCCTGCAACTGCGCCACGCCGGGGCCGCAGAACCGCACGACCCCCTTTACCCCCTGGCGCTGGCCCTGTGCGAACAGCCCCTGGCCCTGCTGGCTCGCAAGGATGTGCGCACCCTGGCCCAGCGCTGCGCCGCCCCGCCCGAGCAGGTGGCGCAGGCGCTGCGCTGGATTGCCCGGCTGGAACCCCAGCCCGCGCGGCGCTTTGTGCCGGTTGCGCACGCCACCCTGGTGCCGGACGTGCTGGTGCAGGCCAGCCGCCAGGGTCTGCGCGTGCAGCTCAACCCCGACGTGCTGCCGCGCCTGAACGTCCACGCCCTCTACGCCCAGGCTCTGCGCCAGCAGCGCGGCCACGCCAGCTACGCCGGGCTGCACGGCCAGTTGCAGGAAGCGCGGTGGTACGTGAAGAACCTGGCCCAGCGCTTCGACACCATCCTGCGCGTGGCCCAGGCCATCGTGCAGCAGCAGCCCGGTTTTTTCAAACACGGCCCGGTCGCCATGCGCCCCCTGGTGTTGCGCGAAGTGGCCGAGCCCCTGGACCTGCACCCCTCCACC
>JAHRXD010000153.1 GCA_019104825.1 Comamonas sp. | reverse complement strand
CAGAACTCGCACGGCCACATCATCACGGTGGAAGACCCGATCGAGTTCGTGCATCCGCACAAGAACTGCATCATCACCCAGCGCGAAGTGGGGCTGGACACCGACAGTTGGGAAGCGGCCCTGAAAAACACCCTGCGCCAGGCGCCCGACGTGATTCTGATGGGCGAAATCCGCGACCGCGAAACGATGGAGCACGCCATCGTCTTCTCCGAAACCGGCCACCTGTGCATGGCCACCCTGCACGCCAACAGCGCCAACCAGGCGCTGGACCGCATCCTGAACTTCTTCCCCGAAGAGCGGCGCGAGCAACTGCTGCTGGACTTGTCGCTGAACCTGCGCGGCATGATCTCGCAGCGCCTGATGCCGCGCCTGGGCACCAAGGGCCGCATTGCCGCGCTGGAGGTGCTGCTCAACACCCCGCTGGTGTCCGACATGATCGCCAAGGGTGACGTGGTGGAGATCAAGGAAATCATGCAGAAAAGTCGCGAGCTGGGGATGCAGACCTTCGACCAGGCGCTGTTCGACCTGTTCGAGGCCAACGCCATCACCTATGAAGACGCGCTGCGCAATGCCGACTCGGTGAACAACCTGCGCCTGCAGATCAAGCTGCACAGCCAGCGGGCCAAGTCCGACCTGATGGCCGGCACCGAGCATTTCAAGGTGATGTAACCCTCTCCGCAGCCCTCGCCCCGATTCCCGTTTTTTCCCTCCATCTTCCATAAGGCTTCCCATGACTGCCCAGCAGCAAACCAACCCCCGCAGCTACGCCCCGACCACCGCCCGCAAGGTCGCCTTCATCGGCCTGGGCGTGATGGGCTGGCCCATGGCCGGGCATCTGGCCCTGGCCGGGCATACGGTGACGGTATTCAACCGCACGGCGCAGAAGGCGCAGGACTGGGCCGCCGCCTTTGCCGCCACGGGCCGCGTGGCCCACGCCGCCACGCCGCGCCAAGCCGCCCAGGGGGCGGACATCGTCTTTACCTGCGTGGGCAACGACGACGACCTGCGCAGCGTGGTGCTGGGTGCCGATGGCGCCCTGGCCGGAATGCGGCCCGGCAGCGTGCTGGTCGATCACACCACCGCCTCGGCGGAAGTGGCCCGCCAGATGGCGGCCAATGCCCAGGCGCAGGGGGCGGCGTTCATCGACGCGCCCGTCTCCGGCGGGCAGGCCGGGGCGCAGAACGGGCAGCTCACCGTGATGTGCGGGGGCGACCCCGCCGCGTTCGAGGCCGTGGCCCCGGCAATCGACAGCTTTGCCCGGGCCGTGACGCTGATGGGCCCCAGCGGCAGCGGGCAACTGACCAAAATGGTCAATCAGATTTGCATTGCCGGGCTGGTGCAGGGGCTGTCCGAGGCGATTGCCTTCGGCCAGAAAGCCGGGTTGGACATGCAGGCCGCGCTGCAGGTCATCGGCAAGGGCGCAGCGCAAAGCTGGCAACTGGACAACCGGGGCGGCACCATGGTGCGCGACGAGTTCAACTTCGGCTTTGCCGTCGATTGGATGCGCAAGGATCTGGGCCTGGTGCTGCAGGAAGCGCAGCGCAACGGCGCTCGCCTGCCGGTGACGGCCCTGGTCGATCAGTTCTACGCCGACGTGCAGGCCCAGGGCGGCGGGCGCTGGGATACCTCCAGCCTGATTACCCGCCTGCGCTAGTTGTTAGTTAGTTGCTAGACCGGCGGCGCGGCAGCGTCCGGGTCGCGCCCGGCGGCCGAGCCGCCCGGCACGGGCAGGGCTGCAGGCGGCGGGATGCTGCTGGCCGGGCTGTGCATTTTCCCGGCCGGGACTTCGCTACCAACCCGCCAGCGGCGCAGCACGCGCTGGAAGACCAGGGCGTTGGGGATTTGCACCAGGGCGCCGGCATTGGCCTCGGTCACGTCCTGCAAGGTGGTGTAGAGCAGGTTGATGTCCACCACCTTGCCCAGGGCGCCGGGCTTTTCGGCGTTGTCCAGCAGCTCGATATGGTCGCCCACGGTGAACGGGCGGCCCGTAAAGATCAGGAAGGCGCAGAACAGGTTGGACAGCACGCTCCAGGCCGCGAAGAACGCCACCGCGCCCACCGTGGCAAAGCCGGTGAAGGCCGACCACAGCACCGTGGCCGAGACGCCCAGGCGCTCCAGCACCAGCAGCACCGCCCCGCTGACGATGAGCCAGCGGATGACGACGTTGATCGGCATCAGCAGCTCGTGCGGCAACTGGTAATGCGTGCTGGCGCGGCGCAGCAGGCGGCGTACCAGCCGGTGCAGCAGCCAGGCGCAAAAAACGATCAGCACGATCTGTAGCAGCGGAACCATCACGTCCAGCCACTCCTGGAGCCAGTCGGGCAGATGGGTCTGCCAGCGTTGCAAGCGTTGTAGAGGTTTCATGGCAAAAAATAAAAAGGGCACTGCGCGAGTGCCCTGAAATGGTAAGTGAAGCGGTGCTGCGGCTAAAGCCTGTTCACATGCTTACGGCTGCTCGCGGCGCAGCGCGGGGAACAGGATCACGTCGCGGATGCTGGCGCTGTCGGTCAGCAGCATCATCAGCCGGTCGATGCCGATGCCGCAGCCGCCGGTGGGCGGCAGGCCGTATTCCAGCGCCCGCACGAAGTCGTGGTCGAAATACATGGCCTCGTCGTCGCCACTGTCCTTGGCCTCGACCTGGGCGTTGAAGCGTTCCACCTGGTCTTCGGCATCGTTCAGCTCCGAGAAGCCGTTGCCGAACTCGCGCCCGGTGATGTACAGCTCGAAGCGCTCGGTCACTTCCGGGCGCTCGTCGTTGGCGCGGGCCAGCGGGCTGATCTCGGTCGGGTGTTCCATGATGAAAGTGGGGTTCCAGAGCTTTTCCTCGACCACTTCCTCGAAGTACAGCACCTGCAGGCCCGCCAGGGTGCGGGTGGAGAGCTTGTCTTTTTCCTCGTTCATGCCCAGCTTGCGCAGGGCGTTGATGAGCCAGTCGCGGTTGGTGACGTTCTCGCCCGCGTCGGTGTATTTGACGATGGCCTGGGGAATCGTCAGCCGTTCGAACGGCGCAGCCAGATCGACGGGCTTGCCCGCGTAGGTGCAGGCCAGCGTGCCGACGGCCTTCATGGCCGCGTCGCGGATGAGCTGCTCGGTGTAGTCCATCAGGTCGCGGTAGTTCCACCACGCGGCGTAGAACTCCATCATCGTGAACTCGGGGTTGTGGCGCACCGACACCCCTTCGTTGCGGAAGTTGCGGTTGATCTCGAACACGCGCTCGAAGCCGCCCACCACCAGGCGCTTCAGGTACAGCTCCGGCGCAATGCGCAGGTACATCTCCTGGTCGAGCGCGTTGTGGTGCGTGACGAAGGGCTTGGCATTCGCCCCGCCGGGAATGGGGTGCAGCATCGGCGTTTCCACTTCCAGGAAACCATGCTCCACCATGAAGTCGCGGATGCC
Source organism: Comamonas sp. (assembly GCA_019104825.1). Classification (GTDB taxonomy): domain Bacteria; phylum Pseudomonadota; class Gammaproteobacteria; order Burkholderiales; family Burkholderiaceae_C; genus Comamonas; species Comamonas nitrativorans. Next base: position 4,173 of record JAHRXD010000153.1, on the reverse strand, counting down.
CGCCACGGCCTTGCTGCGGGCGATGAAGCGGGCGCGGGTGTCCTCGTTCATCATCAGATCGACGTAGCGCTGGCGCACCTTCTGCTCCAGATCGGCCATGCCGTGGAACTTGTCGGGCATGGGGCGCAGGCTCTTGGTCAGCAGGCGAATCTTCGTGGCCTTGATGGACAGCTCGCCCGTCTTGGTCTTCATCAGCGTGCCCTCGGCGCCGACGATGTCGCCCAGGTCCCACTTCTTGAAGTCGGCATACACCTCTTCCCCCACGGCATCGCGCGTGATGTAGAGCTGGATGCGGCCCGTGGCGTCCTGCACGGTGGCAAAGCTGGCCTTGCCCATCACGCGCTTGAGCATCATGCGCCCGCCCACGCTGACCGTGAGGGCCTGCGCCTCCAGCGCCTCGGTGTTCAGGTCGGCGTATTGCTGCGTCAGCGCGGCAGCGCGGTGCGCGGGCTTGAAGTCGTTGGGGAAGGCGGCCACACCCTGGGCCTTGGCCTGCACACGCAGGGCCTTGAGCTTGTCACGCCGCTCGGCAATGAGTTTGTTTTCGTCTTGGGGCGCAGCCTGTTCGGCAGCAGAGGTGTTGGAATGTTCAGACATGGATGAGCGCAGCGCACAGCGCTGGTGGGGGCTTGGCAAAACTAATGATTTTAGTTTTTTTACACGGGCCTGGCTGGGGCACAGTTATTCAAAAAAAAGAGCTTTTACCGATTGATAAATAAGGTTTTCAGATGGTTTTATACCTGAAAATGTTTATTTATGTGTGGTAACAGCTCTTGTTTTTATATATTTTAAAGGATTGGGCCGCAAACCTTTCACACCACCGGGCTGGATGCGCCGCGTCGGTCGATGTGGGCGATGGCCCCTTCGGCATCCAACTCAAAGCGGCCTGCGCCATACGGCTGCTCCAGCCTGCGCACCCGTTTGCCGAAGGCGATGGTGACGCTGCCCTGGATTTCCTGGCCGACCTCAATCTTGGCTTGCAGGCACAGCGCCAGTTGCTGCTCCAGTTCGGTCTTGTCGCGCAGCACGCCTGCCAGCTTGCGTTGCGCTTGCAGCAGGCTGGCCTGCGCCTGTTGCAGCGTGCTGCTTTTTTCGTCGTTGGTTTTCAGGGTGTGGATAATTTTTGTCAGGCTGCCCAGGTGGGTGTTGAGCTTGGCAATCTGCGCTTGCAGATCGGCCAGTTGGCTATCCAGCAGCGGGTTGATTCCCACCTGCACCGCCGTCACCCCGCTCATGTTTGAGCCGATTTGCGGGGCACGCACCAGCATGGCCGCCCGCGCCGTACCGCCCACCAGCCGACCGCGCTGGGTGGATTTGACGCCCACCAGCACCTGGTTGAGCGCGTACAACTGGCTTTGCATGGCCATGTCGTCCACCGAAATCACCGTGCCGGCGGTGATGTGGGCGTTTTCCGTGAACTTGCACGCCACCTGGCCCTCAGCCTGGACGGTGGTTCCGGCAATGATGCCGCCGCGCACCTGGATGTCGCCACCCGCCACCAAGTGGGCGCCTTCGACCGTGCCGCCGATCACGATGTTGCCGCTTACTTGCACACGCATCCCCGCCAGCACGTCGCCCTTGATCTCGATGCTGCCGTCAAAGTCGATGTTGCCGCTGTCCAGGTTCACCGCCTCCAAGCTCAGGGCATCTTCCACCACCATGCCGCGCTCCACCGCCACGGGCTGGCCCTTGGTGTCGGCCTCCAGCACATTGGGGTCGTCGGCGCTGGGGCGCACACCCTTCAAGGGGCTGGCAAACTCGTAGTCGCGCCCGGATTGGGCCATGATGGGGTTGCCCCGCACGTCCATCCCCGGCGTGCCCGCGCTGGCCGCCACGCGGCGCATCAGCGGTGTGCCGGGGGTGACGAAGGGGATGCTGCCCAGCTCGCGAAAGTCGATCATGCCGTGTTCATCCACCGTGGGCCTGCGGTCATGTACGGTGTTGACCAGCACCTCAAACAGCGCATCGTGCCCATTGACGGCAGGCTGGCCCCGGGCCACCTCCAACTGGAGGGCGCTGGTGGCCTGGCAGGCTTGCTGCACCGCTGCCGCATCCATGCCATACACCACGCCCGCATCGTGCAGGCCCTGCACCACCTCGGCGGGCTGCAACGCCTTGCCCCCCCGTGCCGGATACACCTGCACCCAGGCTTGCAGGGCATCCAGCGCCACGCCCACGTCAAAATGGGCATCGTGCTGCACGGCCAGCTCTACCTCGCAGCCCTCGGGCTGATTGGCCCAATGCGCCAGCAGCAGCGCGATGGCGCTGTCCAACACCTCCCAATCCGCATACCCCGCCTGCGCCAGCAGGCCGCGCACGGCAGCGGCACTCAACGCGGGGCGTTCTTCACCCGCAGCCACCGGGGCGACCACGGCCCGCACCGTGCCCTCGTGCGCCGTCAGTGCCAGCGCCAGGGTGGCGCAGGGCATCTGTTCACCGGTTTGCAACATGGGCGGGCTCCTTCAAGGCAGATCAAAAAAGCGCTGACAAAGCGCTAATGTTGCAACAGGATATACATTTTTTTTCATTTCAGACAGAGCGGTAGCCCACCCTCTACACCCACCCCACCTCCACACCGGAACGTCCGGGGGCACCCTGGCTATGATCGGGCAGACCTACATTCACCCAGACAAACCCCCATGCTTTTTCAAATCCTTCAATTCCTGCTGGAAGTGGCCTGCGGCCTGGTCGCCGGGGCCAGCCTGTTGCGCCTGTACATGCAGCTACTGCGCGTGCCGTTCGGCAACCCGGTCGGGCAACTGGTGTTCGCCCTGTCCGACTGGCTCATCCTGCCGCTACGCCGCGTCCTGCGGCCCAAGGGCAAGATCGACGCCTCCTGCCTGCTTGGCGCCGTGCTGGTCGAGCTGGCGCACTACCTCGTCCTGTGGCTGCTCGGCGGCGCGGCGGGCAGCGTCACGCTGGTGCCGCTGCTGGCCGCCTTCGGCCTGCTGCGCATGGTGCTGACGGGCTTCATCGGCATCCTGCTGATCCACGCCATCCTGTCCTGGGTGCAGCCCCACGCCCCGGTGGCCGCCATCCTGGCGCGGCTGTCCGAACCCGTGCTGCGCCCCCTGCGCCGCGTCATCCCGCTGGTCGGCAGCGTCGACCTGTCGCCCCTGGTAGCGCTGATTGCCCTGCAAGTGCTGATGATGGTGCTGGCCAACGTGCAGTTCAACCTGCTGGCGCTGTGGGTGCGGTAGGGGCCTGGACTGGCCTTGCGGGCCGAAATGATGCGAATCACACCACCGGGTAAAACGGCCTGCCCTCGAACCGGGCCGGGTTGTCCATCATTACCCCCAGCATCACCGGCAGCACCCGCGCCAGCAACGCCCGCCCGTCACGCAACTGGGCGCGGTTGACCGAGCTGTTCCACGTCGCCCCGCCGTGCATGAGCTGGTTGCGCAGCGTATACAGGCGCACGAACACCTCGTACAGCACCCGCTCCGTATCCTGCCGTTTTAATGCCCGTTGAACCCGGTTCTTCGCGTCCTCGAACGCCTCGCGCCAGTGATCGGAAATGCTGCCGTCGCTGCGCGGGTTGTTCAGCGCGTCCCAGAACGGCTGGAACACGTACTGGTTGTCCAGCAGCAGGCGAATGGGGCCGGGGAAGACTTGCCAGATGAGGGTGGAAAGGGTTTGGGCTTTGTCCAGCGCACATAGCTCGCCCATGAAATTGCGAAACGCCTGCCGCTCCGAAGTCATCGTGCCTGCCCCCTGGCCCATATCCTGCGCGTAGGCGGCGTTGAAGCCAATCCACAGACAGACAAAACCCACATCGTCGTCACCACCCGCCGCCTCGGCACGCTGCAACCAGCTTAAAGCGCGGTGCATACGCAAGGTGAAGGGTGTGCGCTGCTGGGCGATTTGGGTTTGGTGGCGCTGGGCCAGAGCGGTCAGGGTGTGGGTGTTCTTGGTTTCAGTCATGGGGGATGGGGGGAAGAGTTGGGTTTCAGTGGCAGTGCCTTGATGTGGGGTGAAAGGATCACCGTATCAGTAAATCAACATAGGCTTGGTAGCTGTAGCTGCGGTTTCTGATGTTGCCCCCGTATTCCCGTCCCCGTCCTAGTCGCAATAAAGCGCCTGGTCCATCGCCGGTTCCTGGCGCACTTGTGCGGCCCGCTGCCTCCTGAACTCCCGAGGCGAACGCATTTTCAGCGATGAATGCGGATGCAC